>NZ_AP012330.1:2100000-2313752 GCF_001025215.1 Bifidobacterium pseudocatenulatum DSM 20438 = JCM 1200 = LMG 10505 | reverse complement strand
GGATTCCCCTTTCTCGACAGACTTTTTCCAAGTGTGCAACTGTTTATTTGTACTCTCTTTTCCCCAAGTTATCCACCGGTAAGCGTGTTGAAAAGACTGAATTGTGAATAACATCATTGTAGTTTGTGGATAACTTTTGTGGGGAGTTTGGCGACATATCAACGTTTCTGTGGATTGTTTTGTGGGGAGAATCCCCATGAAAATGTGAAGGATTTGATATGCGTATTCATCTCTGTTCAGGGGTCAGAGTAACTTGGTAGAGCTTGACTCATGAGGAGCCGTGCCTTGGCATGGCAAAAAACACCGGGAGCATTAATTATGAAGAGGACATTCCAGCCGAACAACCGTCGTCGTCACATGAAGCACGGTTTCCGTCAGCGCATGCGCACCCGCGCAGGCCGCGCTCTGATCAACCGTCGCCGCGCCAAGGGCCGCAAGTCCCTCGCTGCCTGATTTAACGGCATAGAGCGGTGGAACGGCTGAAAAGCCATCGCGATTTCGTCGCGGTGCTCAAACGCCGTCGTAGGGTATCGCGAGAAGACATCGTCGTGCATTATTTGGTGCACGACGATGCCATTATCGACGATTCTGCGGCGATGCGGGGCCGACGTGTCGGTTTGGCCGTTTCCAAGGCTGTCGGCAACGCTGTGACGCGTAATGCCGTCAAGCGTCGTTTCCGCGTGCTTGCACGAAAGTACGAATCTGCCTTACCTGAATCCTGCGATATCGTGTTGCGTGCCAAGCCAAGTGCTGCGCATGCCGATTTTCTATCGTTGGAGCAGCAGATCGCAGCATGTTTTGAAGCGGTGAATCGTAAGGCCGTGCGTCGGTAATGAACGCCGGTCGTAACGGAAATTGGATGATTCGTGCCATTCGCTGGTACCAACGTCATATTTCCGCGAATACCGCGCCTTGCTGCAGATATTATCCAAGTTGTTCCAATTACGCGATTCAGGCGATTGAACGATTTGGCCGCCTTAAGGGTGGCCTTCTTGCGTTATTGCGCCTTCTTCGCTGCAATCAGTGGAACCGTGGGGGAATTGACGACGTTCCGCAGCTTTATTCCTTGTTTTACAGATGTTCGTGGTCGAAGGCACACGAGGAACCTCGGCTCACGCCTCTGAACGTAGAAAAACCTATAGGCGATAAGGAGACTGGCCTGTAATGAATCAAAATCAATTCCTCCTCGACAGCGGTTTCTGGGGCTGGCTGTATAAGCTCCTGTATCCCGTCGAGTGGCTCATGACGCAGATCATGGCCGTATTCCATAAGTTCCTGGTGATGCTGGGCATGAACGAGATCGGTTTCTCGTGGGTCATGTCCATCGTATTCCTAGTACTTGTGGTCCAGGCATGCGTTTTTCCGCTGTTCTACAAGTCCATGAAGGGTATGCGCAAGATGCAGGCCCAGATGACCGTCCTGCAGCCAAAGATGCAGCGTATCCAAAACAAATACAAGGGCAAGAACGATCCCGCCAGCAAGGAAGCCATGCAGCGCGAGATGATGAAGCTCTACCAGGACAATGATGCGAACCCGATGGGTGGCTGCACTTCCATGCTCCCTATGTTCGTGCAGGGTCCCGTATTCATGTGCATGTTCTATACGCTGTCAGCCATTCCGTACATCGCACGCGGCAAATTCAGGGACGGACAGGGTCTTGGCGCTTTCGACATCGCCACAGCCAAGCAGTTCACGTCCACCACAGTGTTCGGTGTGAACGTGGCTGATAACTTCACGACCGCCGCCGTGCATGGCAAAGTAGTTATCGCCATCTTCGTTGCATTGATGTGCTTCTGCCTGTGGTTCATGCAGTACAACAGCATGAAGCGTAACATGGCTCAGTCTGCGGCAAACAAGCAGACCGAAATGATGCAGAAGATGATGTTGTGGATGTTCCCGATCATGTACATTTTCTCCGGTATTGCCATGCCGTTCGCTGTGCTGGTGTACTGGCTCACCAACAACATCTGCAATCTGTTGCGTTCCATCTGGCAGATCCACGTCTTCCCGACTCCGGGATCTCCGGCCGCCGAAGCGAAGGAAAAGCGTGATCATGTTCATGAGAACGCCCGCCGAGCCAAGGCCGGTCTGCCATCCCTCGAGGAAGAGGCGCTGCAGAAGGCCAAGGAAGCCGCCGAAGTGAAGGAAAAGAGCGGCTACCAGCGTCAGCAGCCGAGCCGTAAAAAGAAAAAGAAGTGAGTAAAAGTGTGTCCCGTGTTTCACGTGAAACGCGGGACACACCACTTTTATCAGCGTTTATTGTCGACGTGGTAAACAGGAATTAGACTTTACACAATAAGACTTTAGTAATAGAAACCCCGCTCAAAGGAGTACAACCACTATGGCGCAAGATGAGGAAAAGACCATCGATCAGCTCAACGAGGAAGCTGATATCGCTGCCGATTATCTTGAAGGACTGCTTGATATCGTCGATTACGAAGGCGATATCGAAATGGGCGTGCGCAACAATCGCCCTACCGTGCAAATCGTCGCCGATGATGATACGGACATCAAGCATCTCATCGGACGCAACGGCGAAGTCGTTGACGCTCTGCAGCAGCTGACGCGACTGGCCGTGCAGCAGAAGACCGGCGAGCGTTCCCATCTCATTGTGGACGTCGACGGCTATCTGAAGCGCAAGCGCCAGCGTCTGCACGACATCGCGCTGGACGCCATCGACGAGGTGCGCGAGACGGGGGAGCCGGTTGATCTCAAGCCGATGAACTCCTTCGAACGCAAGATCGTGCATGATGTGGTGCGTGAGGAGGGCATGAAGTCCCGTTCCCACGGCGAGGAACCGCGTCGTTACGTCACGGTGTATCTCAAGGCTTCCGCTGCCGAAGATGCTGAAGACGAGGATGAGGCCTGAGTTCGGCTCGTTTCACGTGAAACATGGCGTCACCATTTGGTGGCGCTTTTTTTATTGCGATTTTTTGAGTGACTTCATGCTGGCCGTGCGCCGGACATGTGATATTGCCGTCAATGGTCGGGAAGTACTTGCTGGAATACCGACAATGAGGAAGAGCAGGATATAGGATGGTGCCCATGAGTGATGTGACAGACGAACTTGATGATTCGCCGATGCTTGAGGAAGTGCTGGGGGATGCGTTGGGCAAGCTTCGTGTTTTCCATGCGAAACTTGCCGAAGAAGGCGAACCTCGCGGTCTGATTGGGCCAAGAGATGTTGGCATTATTTGGGAACGCCATATTCTGAATTCGGCCGCCATTGTGCCTTTCGTAAAGGAAGCCACGGCCAAGAAGCAGTTCAAGACGGTTGCCGATATCGGCAGTGGCGGCGGTTTTCCCGGTATTGTCGCGGCCGCCTGCCTGCCGGATCACCGGTTCACGCTTGTGGAGCCGATGGAACGTCGTGTCGAATGGCTGAACGAGTGCGTGGCCGATATGGAGTTGAATAACGTTACCGTGGTGCGTGCCAGGGCCAATGAGATGATCGAGGCCATTGCGGGTGCTACTGGCGCTCAAGGCGGCAATCGTGGCAATGGAAGCGCCAGGAACGGCAAAGGCGGCAAGAACGGCAGGGGAGTGGCCGTTCGCGGTCCTGTACTGGATTTGGATGGCAAGCCTATTCAGGCGAAACATCCGTTTGCCGTGGTGACGTGCCGTGCCGTGGCTCCTATGACCAAACTTTCGGGGTGGACGCTGCCGTTGCTTGAGCGCGGTGGACGTTTGGTCGCACTGAAGGGGCGGTCCGCGCAAGAGGAGATCGAAAAGGCTTCCAAAGAGATCGCCAAATGCGGTGGCATTCGTCCGCGGGTGGTGGATGCCGAGGTTGGTCCGGGCTTGGAATCGACCCATGTGCTCATGGTGGATAAAAAGTAAGTTATCCACCATTTCGGTGAGTTATGCACATTGTCCACAACTGGAAAATCGACGAAAAAAAGCGGCGGAAAAATGTTGAAGTAGCAACGAAAGATCGGTGGATAACTTTTTGCGAACAACGTAAGTTATCCACCGACTATCCACAGCTATTCACATTTGTGCACAGTGGGTGAGATGAGCTGATTCTGTCCACCCGAATGATGAAACTTGAATGTTAAGCATATCGTAAGGAAGGCTAGTGTATGACTGGACCTGAAGGACCAGATAACCTGACATCGATGGAATCGGCAACGGAAACCATCAAACGAATTTTCGGAGGATCGGATTCTCCTCTTGGTTCGCAGATTGCCGACGAATCGACTCGCTATCGCGCCTTGCAGAAGGCCGTTTGCCCAAAGCCGGAGCAGACGCGCCTGATCGCGGTCGCCAACCAGAAGGGTGGCGTTGGCAAAACCACGTCGGCCGTGAATCTTTCCGCTGCGTTGGCTCAGTTCGGTTCCAAGGTGCTGCTGATCGATATGGATCCGCAGGGCAATGCGTCGACCGCGTTGGGCGCTCCGCATGCGTCGGGGGAGCCTTCGGTGTACGACGTGATCGAAGGCAGGAAGACCATCGCCGAAGTCAAGCGCACATGCCCTGATTTTGATCTGCTCGATGTGGTTCCAGCTTCGATCGATTTGAGCGGTGCCGAGCTGGAAGTCGCCGACATGGAAAATCGTAATGTGCTTCTGAAGACCGCGGTTGACGAGTTTCTGGAAACCAGCGAGGAGCACTACGACTACGTGATTATCGATTGCCCGCCAAGCCTCGGCCTGCTGGTAATTAATGCCATGTGTGCGGTGCATGAGATGCTGATTCCGATCCAGGCTGAGTACTATGCGCTGGAAGGTCTCGGCCAGCTCATCAATACCATCGGACTGGTGCAGGAGCATTTCAATCCGTCGCTGCTGGTTTCCACCATGCTGATCACCATGTTCGATAAGAGGACGTTACTCAGCCGTGAAGTGCATGACGAAGTCAAAAATCATTATCCGACTATCGTACTGAATACCACGATTCCCCGAACGGTGAAAATATCGGAAGCTCCAAGCTTCAATCAAAGCGTGATCGCCTACGATCCCAAGGGAATGGGAGCGATTGCCTATTGTGAGGCCGCATTGGAAATCGCACGTCGCTCGCAGACGGTGCTGAAGGCTATCGATGCAAGAAGGAATGAGAACTGATCATGGCTACGAAATCACGTTTAGGCAAGGGTCTCGGCGCACTGTTTCCGTCTCTTCCAGGAGAGTCGGCGAAATCGGAAGCCACTACTGAACCGGCTGTGGCTGTTGCGGGTGCAAAGGCTGATAACAAGATCGCTGGAAAGGTTTCAGAAAACGTAGCCGGTGGTGCGACTGTTGCCGGGCAATCCGCGGGGAAGACCGCGGTCAAGAGTTCCGTGGCAACCGCCAAGGCTTCCGTCGATGCCGTCCATGACATGAAGAAGAACGTTTCACGTGAAACCAAGAAGGGGAGTGGCCATCGAGCCAGTATGCCTTCCATCACGTTGAATGAGACTGCTCATCCTGCCGACATGTTCTTCGGTTCCACCAGTCCTGTTGCCACTGCCGAAGTGAAGCAGGAAAGTGTTTCACGTGAAACCGCTGCGGTAAAAAAGACCGAAGATAAGAAGAATGACGAACCTGAACTGTTGCCGGTGCAGGGCGGTTATCTCGTTGAATTGCGACTGAGTGATGTTGGACCGAACCTGCATCAGCCGCGTACCATTTTCGATGAGGATGATCTTCGTGAGCTTGCCGATTCCATCAAAGAAGTCGGCGTGCTGCAGCCTATTGTCGTACGGAAGCGTCCACTCGCGCAGATTGAGGCTGCTCGCAAGGAGAACGCCGCTAAAGATGCCGAGTCGCACAATATGTTCGACGGGCGCATGGATAGCATGTACGAGCTCATTATGGGTGAACGTCGTTGGCGTGCATCGCAGATCGCAGGTTTGAAAACGATTCCTGCGATTGTCAAAACCACTGCCGACGACGATATGTTGCGTGACGCTTTGCTGGAAAACCTGCATCGCGTTGCGTTGAATCCATTGGAAGAGGCGGCCGCCTATCAGCAGATGATCGACGATTTTGGCTTGACGCAGGCGCAATTGTCAAAGTCGGTGTCGAAGTCGCGTCCGCAAATCGCCAATACTCTGCGACTGCTGAATCTGCCTGCGACCGTACAAAAGAAGGTTGCTTCCGGGTTGCTGTCGGCCGGTCATGCGCGCGCATTGCTCGGATTACCGACGGAAGCTGACATGGAACAGCTTGCGACGCGCATTATTTCCGAAGGGTTGTCGGTACGCAGCACCGAGGAAATCGTGTCGATGAAGGTCGCTGAATCGGACCAGCCGAAGAAAGCGAAAACCAATAAGCTGAACCCTTGGGCCGGAACTCCGATGCAGGTCGGTCTTGAAAAGAGGTTCGGTACGAAGGTGTCGATCAAGGGATCCAAGGAGCATGGACGCATCGAAATCGTGTTCAAATCCGAAGACGACATGAAGCGCATTGTCGACCTGCTCATGCCCACTGCCGAAAAATAGTATTTCTTAAGTTTTTTGGTGTCCGCGGAAGGGGCGGCATATTCTGTTCACGACACACTCAAGGCCGTTTGGCCAAGCTTACAGTCGTGAACAGAATATGCCGCCCCTTCCGCTCGTTTTTCAAGTTTTTGTAGGGTATGACCGTGATGGGAAGTGTTACTGCTGGAGGTAGGCTTGGGCATCGAGGGCGGCCCGGCAGCCCATGCCGGCGGCACTGATCGCTTGACGGTAAATACTATCAACACAGTCGCCAGCTGCAAAAATGCCGGCAGTGCTGGTGCGTGTGCTGGCGCCGTCCACCTGAATATATCCACCCGCATCTCGCTGCACAATGCCGTCAATAAAAGCTGTGGCGGGGGAGTGGCCGATCGCCACAAAAATGCCGTTTGCGGCAATCGTGCTGGTTTCTCCGGTGATGACGTTGCGAATGTTCACGGATTGGGCTCCATTGTCGTCACCCAAGATTTCCTCCACCACGGAATCCGTGACGATGGTGATCTTCGGATTCTGCTGAGCGCGTTCCACGAGAATCTGCGATGCGCGGAATTCAGAACGACGATGAATCAACGTCACCGACGATCCAAATCGTGAAAGAAAATCAGCCTCGGTGAATGCGCTATCGCCGCCGCCGACCACAATAATCGGCTTATCTCGGAAGAAGAAGCCGTCGCAGGTCGCGCAATATGACACTCCCTTGCCGGAATATTCCGCCTCTCCGGGGATGTCGAGTTTGCGATATTCCGATCCGGTTGCGATGATCAAAGCATGGGTTTCAAAAACGTCTCCCTGATCGACGCTCACGGTTTTCACGCCGGTGACGTCATTGTTGCTCACGGAAACAACATCATCCCAAACGATTTCCGCGCCGAACTTCTCAGCCTGGCGTTGCATATTATCCATGAGTTCCGGTCCCATAACGCCGTCGGGGAAACCCGGAAAATTCTCCACTTCAGTGGTGTTGACGAGCTGCCCGCCTGGGGTCAGCGCACCCGCGATGACCAGTGGTTTGAATCCAGCCCGGCCCAAGTATATGGCCGCGGTATATCCGGCAGGGCCGGATCCGACAATAATCACATCTCGCAAATCACTCATATTCCCACTGTAGCGAACCACCAAAGCAACCAGCCGCGCACTGCACAATTTCACGCATTCCTTTTTCTTATGGCGTATTATCAAGTGCTTTCCAAGCCGGATCATCTACAGAGTTTCACGTGAAACACCAGCTGTTGTGCGTGGTTGCGTGCGGTGCTGTGTGTGCAGTTGCTGGGGTGGCTGGATTCTTGGCGTCGCTTGATCGGAACATGAGAAAGGGCTTGCGCTCCACATGGAGCGCAAGCCCTTCGGTCGTGTTAATGTGACGCCTGCCTGCGCGGGCCTTGGATCACTTGTTGATGACCTTCTTGAACAGATCGGCGCTGGCCTTGGCGAGTGCGAACTGGCCGAAGCCCGGATCGACGGAAGCGAGGTTGGCGTTGATGATCTGGTTGAAAGTGTTGTTCTTCATGATGTTTCCTTTCGTTCGGCTTGGCGGCGTTCTTGTTTTCTGTTCTTTCCTCTGGCCGCTGCCGTAAGTCTGTTGCTTTTTGGTTACGTTCAGCGCGGGTGGCGTTGCCGTTTCCCCGCGTGTGGGGTGCGGCTCCGGTTTTCTCTCCGGTTCCTGCCGCATCGTGTCTCTTTGTTCTGTTGTGCCTTCATCATAGGCAGGCTCAACCGTCGATGTCATGCAACGATCGTCGATTCTTTTGTATTTTCATCGGCTAATCTTGAAATAAACGTAACGATGCTGTGATGAACATCAATCGTCGATTGCAGGGCAGTATTGCCGTCGCAAAAGAAACGGCGCGATCTTCAGATTTTCTATCTTTTCTATCTTTTCTATGAAAGTCTCAAAATCGTTCTCCCGTAAGACTTTTCGCAAGGTCGGCATTGTTCTATCCATTTTCTATCTTCCTTATTTGCGGGAGTATTTGCGCTTGTTGCCGGCGAATGTCAGGTTACATTGATTGATATCGGGCTGATTGGGCTGGGCTGATTGGTGTGGCTGTTCGACAGGCTGATTGGTGTCGGGCATAAGAAAGGAACGTGATATGGCGACTATTCCTGAACAATATGAGAGCCAGCGCGTGGGCGTGCAGGGATATCGCGTGCTCAATCTCGATTTGGACGGCGTTTGCGCGGATTACAAGGGCGCGATCCGCGATTACCTGCAGCGGCAGGGCATTGACGTGCCGGAACGTGCGCTGCAGACCGCGCATTACAATCTCACGCGCGAGGACGGATGGCCGTTCGAGACGCTCGACGATTACATCGAAACGCACAAAGCCGCGGAGCGTGAGCATCTGTATGCGACGATGAAGCCGCTTCCGGGGGTCGCGCAGGCATTGCAGCGATTGGCGAATGAGCATGTGTACATTCGCATTGTCACGCACCGGCTGTTCGTGTCCGGCCAGCATCAGATGGTCGTTTCCGACACCGCGCAATGGCTGGACAGCAACCGCATTCCGTACATGAGTCTGTGCTTTACTGGGCTGAAAGACAGTATGCAGGCCACGATTCATATTGACGATTCGCCGGCGAATATCGAAACTTTGCGTGAGGCAGGGCAGCATGTGGTCGTGTTCGATCAGCCATACAACAGTACGTATGCTGGTCCCAGAATCGACAGTTGGAGCGACACCAACGTTGAAACGCTCCTCACCCTCTTCGAATCCTGGCCGGAGTAAGGGGTGTGCTGGCGGTAGCTGCGATTCCGTCCGTGTGACTCTGGTAATCGGTTTTAGGTGCGGGTTGTGCGGACGGGATTATGTGAGCGACCGCATGATTTGTCAGTTGACCGCACGATTTCTTCTATCTGGCCTCATGATTTTGTTTTGGCGACCTCACGATCTGGAAAAGAGTGTCCCCGATTGAAATCGTGAGGTCGCCAGATCACAATCATGAGGCCAGCCAAACCAGATCATGGGTCAGACTAATGCTGGGGTAGACGTTTCAGCGCGTCAGCCAGTCTGCGGCGGAATATACCTGCTCGTCTTTGGCTTGAAAACTTGATTCCACGCGAGCCGCCACAAAGCGCCGCTCAGAGCGCAAAGACGCAGGAATTTGTGGAAAGCGGTCACGTTTCGCACATTGAGATAACCGGCCACGTCTCGCTCGACATATGTGCTGAGATATGACGAAAAGAAGAGTTCAAGCGGCATTTCGGAACTGTAGAGACGGGGGTAGCCGTCGCGCAGCATAAAATCATCCGCGAGCACGCTCCCGAATCTGACATTAGAGTTCTGACATCAGAGTGATAAAAATGGCGAAAAGTTGGTTGTCGATTCTTGAGCCAAGTTCCATCGCTTTTCGACTACGACCATATTCCAAAAATAAATACGAAAAGAGCCTGCCATACGTGAGGTGACGCATGGCAGGCTCTTTTCGTATCGCAATCTTCAGAAGTAATCGGATATTGCGATGTGCTGACGATCAGAACACTTGAATGCTTTCGATGTACAGCTGGTTGCCCGGCAGGCTATCAAGTGGGACCCACAGCATGATGTCCTGCGTTTCCACGGCCTTGTCGAACTTGATGTCGGTCGTGCCGGAAGCGTCAAACTCGAACTGCGCCACCTGTTCGCCTTGGGACGGGCTGTTTGTCGCATTCACGCGAATATATCCCTGACCACCGGAAGAACGAATTTTGATGACCATGCGATACGCCTTCTGCGGCTGGCTCAGATGCACGTAATATCCGTAGCCCTGCTGTCCGTCAGGATTCGACAGGAACTGACGATTGTCGATTTCGTACGCGGTCGTGTTTTCCGGCTGCTTCGGATCCGGCACTTTCTTCGACTGCTTATCGGCGGTCACGACCTTGTCCTCGGTTTTCTTGGGTTGCTTGGACGCCGTAGACTCGCCGGATGCCGGCGTATTGGCGGAAGCATCGGAAGAATCCTTGGAATTGGACGAATCGGTATTGCCGGACGTATCGGAATTGGAAGAATCCGCGGAATTCGCATCCGACTGATCTCCTTCGCCGAACGGCACTTCGTCAAGATTTATTTCCGGCCATGGTCCTTTTGAATCAGTCGTAACCGAATCTGAAGGCTGCATCAAACCATGAACTGCAAACCCAAGCGCAACCGCAACAACGATGACCGCAACGATAATCGCAACGACCTTCGTTTTCAGCTTGCCAAACAGTTTCGCGTCGGCAACGTCAGTATTCGCCGAAGCGGAAGAAGGATTCTTCGGCGTGAAGCTCGGCGGAACCGCGGCTCGACCGGCGGCATACGCGGCATCGATCGCCTCCTGCTCTGCTTTCAACGCACGGGCGGACTCCTCGCCGGGCTGAATGACCTGACCATCCGCGCCGATCACTGGAATGCGACCGGTTTTTTCCAACTGGGAATCGTCGGATGACATGCCATCGTCCGGTACGGAAACCCTGATGGGGAAGGAGAAGGGAGAATCGCTGGTGTCGGTCACGCCATCGATGTCTTCTTCGCTCAGCAGTTCACGGCCGCTGCTCCACAACGATTTCACCGCTCCACTGGTGGCCGCGACGCCTTTCGCCAAAGCCTCCTTGCCATCGGAAAAATCGTTATGCGGTTCGGGAGCCGTGAACGTCATTTCCGGAATGCTTCCAGCCGCTGCCAGCGTATCCGGCAGCGGGAGCACATCCTTCTCAAGAATCTGCAGTAACGGAACATTGGCGATTGAGCATTCCGAATCCATGGAAGGCAACGTGATATCCATGCTTCCCAACGATGACAGCGGTTGGTACTCGCCAAGCAACGCTTCCAATTCCGCAATGGTTGCCATCGGAACGGTGGGGAAGCCGTCGTCCTCTTCAAGTTCGAGACCGCGCTTGCAGATCACGCGGAATTCCATCGGCGTGGTCGGCGCGAGCGCTTCAAGACGGAAATCCGTCGACAGCGTGGACGGGCGTCGGATCAGCATAGCGTACAACAGCGCTGAGATTTGACGGATCGCAAGCTGTTCCCGATTTTCCAAAGCCTGCGCGCGGGAAGTGTCGGCAAGCATGATGCTCACTGGAGCATCTGCGATCTGAATGCCGGAACGGGTCAGTCGCACCGTGTCGGTGCTGATGGAGAAATGCGTGAGATTGTCTTTTTGCAGCGCATGCAATGATTCGATGACTTCGCCAATGATGGAGCGCATGGCTGTATAGCTCAACGGCTGGTTGGCGTTCAGCGCAAGATATTCACTGAGGGTCATGCCTTCGTCAAGCTGCGTCACCACCAGCGCGACCTGGCCGGCATGCTGGAGCTGCAGCACTTTCGTGAAGTGGGAATCATGCGAAATAGCCAGCATGGAAGCGGTTGCGTTGACTTCCTGCAATGCCTTGCTGCTGCTGACAATAAACAGCTGGCAATCCCGTGCGAGCACATGGTCGCTGGCCTTCCAGACCTGCAGTCCGGTTTCTTCGCGCAATGGCGAAACGAGCACGTAGCGATTGCTGATGGTATCTCCCAGCTGAGGTTTCATGGGTTCCTTCAACTTTTTGTAAACGTTTGTTCTGCCTATGGTCACTCGCCGTTTTCGGCGTCGTCCTGTTCCAGTCTATCGTTGGGGCTGGTCGGCTTGCGAAGTCCGGGAATACGTGAGGAAATCAGTGCGATCGCCTCCTTGAATTCCTCGGAACGTAGCAGCCGCAACATGCCTACGTAAACGATGAAGGCCACTATGGCCAGCAGTGCGGCACACGCCACTGCCTGAATCCAGTTCATATGACCGTCCACCGCTCCGATTTGGGCGCCGACAAGCTGGTAGACGCTGTCACGTACCGTCACGCCGATGAACATGGTAGCTACTGCCGCGCCAATCGATTTCAGATACGAGATGGCTATGCGCGGACCGTCGATATTGTTTTCGAATCGTTTGCGCAGCATGGCATACAGGATGGGGATCGGCAGTATGTAGCTCATGGCTCCTACCATGCCGATCATTGTCGTCCATTCGGTAGGGGGGAGTAGTTTCGCGCCGATGATCACGCTTACCGCTTGAATGCCCATGGCGAACAGCATGAAAATGAACGGCGATTTGCCGTCTTCGAATGCATAGAACGTGCGCTGGATAATCAGATACGCGCTGGCGAACGGAAGTCCCACGCCAAGCGTGACCAACGGTCCCGCCATAAGAATCGCCTCTCTGACGCTCACAGACGGCAGCAACGCGAGAATGATCGGAACGGGCATCACCACGAAAGCGACCGCGAAATAGCACATGATCACACCCATATTGCGCAGCGCCTGGCTGAGATCGATGCGCGCTTCGGCGATATTATGATCGGCGACCGCACGGGATATTTTCGGGAAAATCGCGGTTGCCAGCGAAACGGCAATCAGCGAATACGGCAACATGTAAATCGTGTACGCGTTCTGGTATGAAGCATTGCCGGCCACGTCGAGCGGATTGATGCCGAACTGCTGCTGCGCGAGCATCGGCGCGTTAGTGGAGGTACGCGTGATTACGATATTGGCGAGCTGGTCGATTACGACAATGCCGACACTCCAAGCCGCGACCGGTCCCATGGAACGCAATCCAATGCCACGAAGGCCGAAGATGGGGCGGTATTTCAATCCGATTTTGGTCAGTGGAATGAACAGTACCAGCGCCTGGAATGCCACGCCCAACGTCCACGTGCCTGCGGTCAGGGCGATTTTGTCGGCGGTCCAAAAATCAAGCGGATGCTCGGTGGCACGGCCGAATAGCGCGATGAACGTGCCGAAGCCGATGCAGCTGATGATGTTCGCACCCACGGAACTCCACGCATACGCGGTGAAATGGTCTTTGGCTGCGAGAATCTGGCCGACCACCGTATATAGGCCGTAGAAGAAGATCTGCGGCATGCACCACAGGGTGAATGAGGTCGCCAACGCCATGGTTTCGGGGCTACCGTTCACATACAGCTTGGTGAGCAGCGGCGTGCATAGGGCCATCAGGATCGTCACCGCCAACAGCATGGTGATGGCAAGCGTGATGAGCTTGTTGAGTTTGGTTTCGGCGTCTTTTGCCTTCAACGTGCGTACGATCTGCGGCACGAGCACGGCGTTGAAAATACCGCCGGAAACCAAGGTGTAGATCACCTGCGGAATCATGGATCCGGCTTGGTAGGCGTTCGCCGCATAGCCGGTGGTGCCTAAAGCCCAAGCGAGCAGAATGGTACGGATTTGCCCGGTCACGCGCGAGGCCGCGGTGCCGGAGGCCATGATCAGTGAATTACGGCCAACGGAAGAACTCATTCGTCTGGATCCTTCTTACGGTGGGATTGGCGCCACAGTCCCAAAGCTCCAAGCAGCACGGCGATGCCGATGATGATGAAGCCGGTTTTGTCGCTGATCTGCAATGCGCTGGTGATGTGGGTGGTTTGTGTCGCTCCGAATGTGATGCCCTGCCTGTCCTGCAGGCTGAGCGTGGCGTCCGCGGTGCCGGAGGTGGCTACGCGGATAATGAACGCCACTTGGGCTTCGCCGTGCGCGGGCACTTCCACGGTGTCGAAACGCGAAGTGACGATCTGCATGGAGTTGGTCAATGATGAGACTTTTACCGTGACCGGATAGGGGTGGCTGTTGCTGATGGTAACGGGCATTTGCGCGGTTTCGCTGACCACGTTGACGTTTTCCGTCGGTGTGATGGCCACGCCGTTGATGAGCAGGGACGCCAGTTGCCCGGCTCCTTCCACCATGGTGCTTCCGGCTGGATTTTCGCCGCCTAGCGCGTGCAGGGCCATGATGCCGTGCGCGTTGACGAGCTGCCTGCGCCACGCTTTGAGGCCTGCGGGGGCCTGCTTGGCATCGTCGGCGACGTCGGTGAGGATGGATGCGTTGAATCGTTTGATGTCGTTTGTCGAGGCTGCCAGTGTGTTGAGCGTCTGCCTGAGATTGGCTTGCGTCGCATCATTGATTCCGTCGGATTGCGGCACGATCGCGGCTGCATCGTCGCCGCTCAAGGCGGGGTCGGCGTTGTTGAGCGTGTTCAGATCGGTGATGTTCAGCCATGGCGATTGTTCGACGTCCGTCATCAGTGCGTCCACGACGGCCGGATCAGAGTTGCCGTTCAGGCAGACCAGCAGATTGCGTTCCGAATACGGCTGCTCCATCTGGTAGAACGCGCTTTGCGCGACGAATCGCGCGAGACGCCCGGCCGTTGTTCCCTCGCCGTCCGCTTCGGCGTCGGCACTGGTCGCCTTGCCTTGTGCAAGGTTGGAAAGCACGCTTTGCGCGGTCAGTACGGTGATGTCGCCGGCGTCGGTGGTTACTACGGTCTTGCCGGTTTCCGCGGTGGCCGCATCATCCTCTTCGAAATCATGCGTGGCGATGACGGTGTCGTACCCCTGCTGCTTGGCTTTCGCCAGCGCGTCTGCGGTCCAATTGCCGGTGCCCTGCCATGCATACGTGGTCATACTCGCGTTCGGGTCACCCAACGCCGATTGATAGTTTTTCAAGGCCTGTTCGGCGTTCCATTGCGAGGTGCCGACGCCTGCCGAATCATAGGTTTTGCTGTCGTTCAGCGCGGAATAGGCGGTGATGTCGAACAGGGCCGGTTGCGTGATGCCGTCGACTTGCGTCGGCATCGGCATCGCCTTCAGATAGGTTGGATCGGCCACCACCTGCAGTTTGTCATGCTTGGTGAACGTCTGTTCCAGCGACTTGAGTCGTGCCTCGTCTTCTTTGCCGGGAACGGCGATTTTCGAGAGTTCCGCGGAGGTGACGCCACCTTTGTTGACGAGCTGTTCCAGCATGGTGTTGTCGGTGGTCCATCCTTGCGCTTCGAGCGGCTGCACGATGGTGATATTCATCGCGGGCGTGTCGGGGGTATTGATTCCAGCTCCGGTCCGTGTTGCGAAAGTGTGCGCTTCGTCTTGTTGAACGCCATTGGCCTCATAACTGAGCGTGACCGGTTTCGGCCCCCAGGAGTTGACGGACGCCAGCGTCTCCTGATTCGAGTCCGCGTCGATGTGCACGTTCGCCGAAGCTCCCGGTTGAAGCGCGGGAACCTCGCTCTGCCCAACGATATTGGGCGTGGGAATCTGCCCGATGCCTTCCGACCATTCCTGGATATCGTTGCGCGACACGAACGTGTAGAAGGCGTTCATGGCAAGGGTGAGCGTGCCTGAAGGGATTTCCTGATCGGTGGTGTTGGTCACCGTCGCGCTCAAATGATAGCCGGAAGTGTCGGTCAGCACGGCGGTGGAGGAGTCGATCGACAGCATGGTGCCGGATTGCGATTCCTGTGTTTCTTCGGCTTCGGCTTTCGGCACAGGTGCGTATAACAACATCAACGCCATGGTCATAACCATGGCGAGGATTGCCGAAAGCGCACGCATGCCGTGCGGAACGTTCCGTTGTGCGGGTTGATTCACCTTCACGCCTGTCTGTTGAGTTTCCTTGCGTACAACCATGCTATCTTTCGTTCGTTCGGGTAGCTGAGAACGTCGTCCAAATCAGCAAAATCCACCCAAATCGCGTCTTCCGCCTCATGATCCGGGTCGCCTTCCACCGTCAACTCGCCGCCGATCTGACGCAATGCGAAATGATGCACCAGCTTGTGCACACGCTGGCTGGTTCCGGTGAACCAGTAGTCGATGGTGGCGATGGAATCGACCACTTCACCTAGGATTCCTGTTTCCTCGTGAACTTCGCGAACGGCGGTTTGCTGCGGTGTTTCGCCTTTTTCGATATGACCTTTCGGCAGGCACCATTCCAAATGTCCGCTACGCGAGTGGCGTGCGATGATCGCCACACGGCCCTTGTCGTCGAATACGAGACCTCCCGCCGAATATTCGCGCACTACCGGCAGTTCCTGCGCGTCGAGCGAGGCGAACGTGGTCGGACCGTCCGTGGCGCGCCGCTGCGGCATTATTGCCGGGGTGGGTGCGTTGGGCGTGATGATGGTCTCTTGCCGCAAGGAAACGGACTGCGATGTGTACAGCAGTTTGTCTGGTTCCATCGGATTTTGGGCATGGTCGTCCGCAGCATGGGCAAGCATGCGTGCAAGGTCTGCGGGCGTAATCATGATTCCAACCATACTCAATTCTGTGTGCAGGTGGGGTAACGGTATGCTGGTAAGGCAGAAACTTGTGGTGCCGGAAAGGGATGGCGTGAACTTCGAAGTGTGGCCAGAGGCCATTGAATTAGGGCGTATGTTCGCCGCGGAAGGCTATGAATTGGCGTTGGTGGGAGGTCCCGTTCGAGACCTGCTGTTGCATCGTAAATCGCATGATTTGGATTTTTGCACATCGGCGCGTCCTGAGCAGTTTGAACACATTTTGCGCCGTTTCGGGCGCGATGGCTTTTGGGATATGGGCCGTAAATTCGGCACGTTGGGCGCCATGCGCAGGCGTGAGGATGGCACGGAAGTGCAGGTTGAGGTAACGACCTACCGTTCCGACACGTATGACCCCGACTCGCGCAAGCCGGAAGTCAATTATGGCGACACGCTGGAAGGCGATCTTTCCCGCCGTGATTTCACGGTGAATGCCATGGCGTTGCGTGTGCCGGAATTGGAATTCGTCGATCCGTTCGGCGGCGCGAACGATTTGGCCAAGGGCGTGTTGCGCACGCCGGTCGATCCTCGCCAGTCGTTTGACGACGATCCGCTGCGCATGATGCGCGCCGTACGTTTCGTGGCGCAACTGGGCTTCCGTATCGAACCGGAAACCGCTGAAGCGCTGACCGACATGGTCGATCGCATTGAAATCGTTTCCGCTGAGCGCGTACGCGACGAACTGGTCAAAATGCTGCTGTCCGATCGCCCGCGCGCAGGTATCGAAGCGCTGGTCGATTCCGGTCTTGCCGATATCGTCTTCCCGGAAATTCCGGCATTGCAGCTCGAAATCGACGAACATCATCGTCATAAGGACGTGTTCGAGCACACCATGATCGTCATTGATCGTGCGGTTGCCCTCGAAACCGGCCCGGACGGCCCTGTGCCGGCACCGGATCTGACGTTGCGTTTGGCCGCGCTGATGCACGATATCGGCAAGCCGAAGACGCGTCGTTTCGAATCGGGTGGCAAGGTGAGCTTCCATCATCATGATGCGGTCGGCGCGAAAATGACCCGCAAGCGCCTTAAGGCATTGCATTTCGACCATCATATGGTCGAGGACGTCAGCGAGCTGGTCAATCTGCACTTGCGCTTCCATGGCTACGTGGAGGAGCCGTGGACGGATTCCGCGGTCCGTCGTTACGTCAAGGATGCGGGTCCGCTGTATGAGCGCCTGAACCGCCTTACGCGTGCCGACGCGACCACGCAGAACAAGCGCAAGGCCATGGTGTTCTCGTCGGCGATGGACGAGATGGAACAGCGCGTGCGCGATCTGAAGGAGAAGGAGGATTTCGACGCGATCCGCCCTGATCTGAACGGTGACGAAATCATGCAGCTGCTCGGCATTGACCCGGGACCGCTGGTTGGCAAGGCGTACAAGCACATGCTGGAATATCGCCTCGATAACGGCCCGGTCGAGCGTGATGTCGCTGTTGCCGAGTTGAACCGTTGGTATGAGGAACAGCAGGCCGAGTAGTCTGCTTGCTGACCTCACGATTTGGATTCTATGACCGCACGATTCGATTTTTCGGGAAAAAAATAGAATCGTGAGGTCAGTCGGTTCCGAAAAGTGCGGTTTCGGGGGTATTCTCTAGAGGATTTCGCCCGCGATTTAACCCACGAATATAAGAATTGACCTCACGACCTTGATTTTCAGTGAAAAATCGAAATCGTGAGGTCAATCCGAAAATCTGCAAATCAAAAAATCTGCAAATCACACGGCGTCGTGTTCGGGGGCCTTCTGTACGTCGGTCATCTTGTCGACGGTAACGCATCCCTCGAAGCTGTCGATCTCCTTGCCGGCGGTCGGCACCTTCTTCTGATTCTGCAGATTGTCGAAAGTCGCGCCAACCACAACGTCGATCAGCATATCCTCACGATCGTCCATCACCATCGTCGCGTCGGTGAAGTTGCTGTTCACCGTGTACGCCTGATTGATGGCGTTCTTGCCGAAGATGATCATCGTGCGTTCCACTTTGGAGCTGGTGTAGTTGCCGGCTGCCTGGGTGTTGAACTCGCGGTTCTGCAACGCGCTGCTGACGGCTTGCGCGAAGCCGGCGAATTCAGTGCCGTTGAGCACGCGCACGGTGATGTTGCGGTTTTCCACGTACTTGCCTTTGCTGCCGTCCTGTTCCTGTGCTGCGCAAGGGGCCTGCTGGCCGTAATTCGGCTGTACCGCGGCCGACTTGACATTGCCCAATCCTCCAACATGGAAGAAGAACAGCAGGGAAATCACCAATGCGATCGTCAAAATGGTGCCGGTGATGGTGAACACCACCTTTTGACGGCGGCGAATGTACTGTTTGCGCGCGGCGCGCTCGTCGTTAGCCTGAGTCATGTACGAGTCCTTCTCCAAAAATCGGTTGACTTCAACCTTACTGTTACGCGATGATATGCACAATCGGATGGGCCGGTGCCTTGGTGGCGATGATGCGGTCGACGCAACGGCTTTGTTGCCATGCCGACTGCACGGCGCGTGCCGCATCGTCGGTTGGCACGAATGCGATTACGGAAGGGCCGGATCCGGAGACGAACGCCTGCTTGGCGCCTGCCTGCAACGCTTCGTCGATCGCCTGTCCGCTGCGTGGATGCAGTGAGATCGACGCCTGTTGCAGATGATTGTTGTCGGTTGCGCCGGCGCCGATTTGGTCGAACATGGCATACACTTCCGGCGTGCGCAGTTCCGCCTGATACGCGCCGACCAGCAGACGGCCTGCAAAGCCCTGATCCGTCAGTTCCAGCACGGCGTCGCTGTTTTCGCTGAGTTGTTCGATCTGCTCGCCGAAGCCGGTGCCTCGCGCATAGCCTCCGGTCAGGCAGAACGGCATATCCGCGCCCAATGTGGCGGCAACCTGTTGCAACCGTTCAATGGACCAATCAAGATTCCATAGCGTGTTCAATGCCAGAATCGTGGCGGCCGCATCCGCGGAACCTCCTGCCATGCCCGCGCCAACGGGAATGCGTTTTTCAATGTTCAACGCCACATCCGGTTCATGGCCGCTCGCTTCGGCCATGGCGAACAGGGCGAGTACGGCATGGTTGCGTCGCATGTCGCTGCCGGAGGAGGCCAGATCGCCAAGATAGGCACCTTCAAGATTCAGGGAGAAACCGGATCCGGGCTTTTTGCGACTGGTGGTGACGGTGTCGTACACGCCGACGGCGCAGTAGATGGTGTCGAGCTCGTGTCGGCCACCCCATTCGCTGCGTGGCCTGCCTACGTGCAGGGTCAGATTCGTTTTCGCCGGGCAGTCCACGCTGACCGTGTTGATTGCGGTGTTGGCGTCGCTCATGCTTGCGACACCTCGCCCACGGCTCGTGCCAATGCCACGAATTCGTCGATGGCAAGCGTTTCGCCACGGCGCGTCGGATCGATGCCCGCCTGCTCGAACGCTTCGGAGGGCACGATCTTCTTCAACGCGGCATGCAGGGTTTTGCGCCTCTGGCCGAATGCGGCGTCGATAAGACGGAACACGTTTTCGCGGTCCACTACGGAACCGTCGGGATTGTTGGCCGAAGGCGTGTGCCCGCCCTCATATCGTTTGAACAGCACCAGCGCGGAATCCACATTCGGTGCCGGCCAGAACACATTGCGCCCGATAATGCCCACACGTTCCGCGGTACCATACCAAGCGAGCTTCACGCTTGGAGTGCCGTAGATCTTTGAACCGGGCTTTTCGCTCAGTCGGTCCGCGACTTCCTTCTGCACCATCACGAGGAACGTGCCGAGATTGTCGAAACGTTCCAGCAAGGTCAGCAGAATCGGCGTGGCCACGTTGTATGGCAGATTGGCGACCAGTGTAAACGAATCATCATTTTGGAAATCAGGCAGATTTTCCGGCGTCACGGTCAACGCATCGCGATTGACCACGCGGAAACGATCCACCGCATCCGGCATGAATTCGGCGATGGTGCCGGGCAGTCGTTCCGCAACGGGCGGGTCGATCTCCACGGCGGTCATCGTGGCGCCGGTTTCCAAAATCGCCAATGTCAGTGAACCGAGTCCAGGTCCGACTTCCAGCACATGATCGTCGGCGGTCACACCTGCCTCGCGCACGATACGACGAACCGTGCCCGGGTCGATTACGAAATTCTGCCCGAATTTTTTCGTCGGGCTGATACCGGCCTCGGCCGCGATACGCCGAATGTCGGCAGCCCCCAACAGGCGGCCTTGCGCGGTTTCGTCGGTTGCGTTGGTTTCGTTCGCGTGTTCTGTCATTACCTCATTATCCGTTCAACTGGTATGAAAAGTGTGCGCTGTTGCGTTTGCGTATTGTTGCGATCGGCGTTGTTTAATACCATCCGACCTGCTCGGAATGCTCCCATGCCTTCGACGGGCTGCCGTAGCGTTGCGCGATGTAGCTCAGGCCCCAGTCGATCTGCACGGCCGCATCGTCACGCCAGTTTGCGCCGAATGCCGCCATTTTGCTGCCAGGAAGCGACTGCGGGATGCCGTAGGCTCCGGAAGATGCGTTTTCCGCATACCACAGCCAGCTCGATTCACGCGTCCACAGTTTCACCAGATCGGTCCAGTTTTGCCCGGTCCAGCCATATTGCGCCGCGGCTCCGGCCGCGTAGGCCTGTGCCTGCGCGGGGGAGGGGTGATAGAGGCGGCATCCTGCCGAAGGATCGGAAGGTTGCGGTGTCGGGGTGGGCGTCGGATCCGGCGTGGGGGTCGGGTCAGGAGTTGGCGTGGGGGTCGGGTCTGGAGTTGGCGTCGGATCCGGGTCCGTTTTCGATCCGGAATCGTCCTTCTTGTTGTCGTCTGAATTATCCGTATTGCCGGAATTACTGTTCGGATCGTCTTTCTTGTCGGAATTATCGGAATTGTTGTTCTTGTTCGAATTGTCGTTCTTTCCGGAATTATCGGAATTGCCGGTATCTCCGGAATTGCCGGATCCGTCATCCGATCCCGAATCGTCGGAAGATGCTGCCGGTCCTACTGCGATAATCTGATCGAGGGCGATTTTCGTGGTCGTTTCGTTGGTCAGCGTCTCGCTTTCCTTCTCGCCGTCCACATACGTGACGTCGTACGTTTGCTGGATTTCGCCGTCCTCGCCTTCCTGCCTGACTACGACTTCGCCGGTCTGCAGGCTGGGATCGACGATGGTTTGCGTGCCGAAAGGCACCGCTTTCGTGCGTGTTTCCTCGCCGTGCGTCACGCGGCGGACGCGCAGGATCGTTTCGCCGTTGTCTTTTTCGACGCTGACGCGATCCTCCTTGTTCAGCGTGATGCCTTTGGAGTCAAGAATGGAGGCCGCCGGCAGTTTGCCATTCGGCGATTCGGAGCTTTGCCCGTCTGCGATGACGGTGACCGGCCCGTTTTGGTTGATGATCAGTCCGCCGGTGAGTTTGTTGTACACGTTGTCGATATTGACGGTGACTTTTGCCGCGTCTGCTTCGTTTTGTTCGAAGAATCCGATCAGCTGTTCGGCGCTGGTCGCCACTGTCCAGAAGGGCACTTCCTGCCCGTTGATGGTGATGGTGGTCTGGTAGGCGCTTCGTACCGTCACCACGTCATGGTTGCTCAGCATGCTGGTGGGGCTGGTGGATTCCACGAGATCATGCGTTTTGACCTTCACGCCGCGTTCCTGCAGCAGACGGTCGACGCTCATCGCGTATGTGGTTACGGTGGTGGTTTCGCCATCGATGGTCAGAGCCACGGTTTTGCGCGCGCCTACGCCGAATGCGAGCGTCGAGGCGAGCGTCAACGAGACCACGCATGCCGTCACTCGAACACGCCGAAGCGTCACGAATCTCCGGGGGGTCCACCTTCTTGTCATACGTCCTCTTTCCAGCGACTGCCTACATCGCCGTCATTGTAACGGTCAGATCGGGACGAATGGCATGGTTTCCGCTGGCTTTATCTATACCGCCACATTTTCGAGGAAAAGGAGTAAAGAAAAAAGGGGGCAGGAGAGAAGGGGATGTCCTGCCCCCTGCCCGGACGAGGCAGGTTGGGGGAAGCCTCGTCCGGTCGCCAGAAGCCATAAGTTGGGGGAAGGCTTCTGGATCACTTACCCATGGTAAGAGGTCAAAGCCCGTCAAAACGGGTTTCGAGCCTCCTGTCGGGATCGAACCGACGACCTGCCGCTTACAAGGCGGCCGCTCTGGCCATCTGAGCTAAGGAGGCTTGTGCCGCTTTCTAGCATAATGCATAAAAACGGCAACGATTGAATAGCATAACCAGCGTGCCCGATACCGTCAACTTGGAACTGCGCTTTGGCTGGCACGCTGGCGAGTAGGGGGGTATATTTTTTCGATTATGAGGATTGCGTAGGGCTGATCACTCGCCAGTGGTGTTGGAGATCGGATCCTTGTCGGAGCCGATGGAGGGCATCACGCCTTCCTTGCCGATGTCGTCGGACTTGATTCCGATGGCCTCCAGCAGGCCTTCCTCAATGGTCTCCTGCGCAGTGCTCAACTGGTTCATATCCCAGAACTTGCCGTTGATGGTCACCGTTGGGGTGGTCATGCTGTCTTTGTAGGTTCCGGACGTGTTCCACAGTTCGGAGCGCTTCGGCGTATAGGTGTCGATGGCGTCAAGCCAATCCTGGTAGTCGCGGCCGAACGCCTTGTCCGCCACATCCTCGGAAACTCCCGAGGCGATCATCTGTTCCTTGATCTGATCGTCGCTGACGGACTTGTAATTCGAGCTTTCCTCAGGCTGGAAATCCTCGGCGTACATTTTTTCGAGGAAGGTGATCAGATGGCTCGGATCGCTGTCATGCTCGGCCAGATAGATCGCGGCATTCGCTGCGCGGCTTGAATAATCGTCGGTGGACCACTTGTCCATAAACGCCATGAAATGCAAATCAAGATTGATCTGACCCGCGTCGACCATCTTCTGCAGATCCTCATCAAGCTGACGATGCAGATTGCCGCAGCCCGGGCACAGGAAATCCATGTAGATCGCAACAGTCGGTGCGCCTTCGACGGACTTGCCGTAGCCATCCTTCGAAATCAGCAATCCGCCCTTCTTATCGACGAGCTTTGGCGTGTTTTCGACTTGCTGCAGCTTGTCGTACGCTTCTTCCACGGTCTGGGTGGAAGCCTGCGTTTCGGTGTTCTTGTGCATGTTGTGATACACGGTGAACGCGCCGATCGCCACCAGGATCACCAGCACCGCCATCACGATGGCGCCGATGAGGGTCTGCTGCTTGCGCTCCTTCTCCATCTGTTCGGCGCGAGCCTTCATCTCCGCGGCCTCAGCGGCCCTACGCTCGGCGCGGCTGGCGCGCTTCTGCGCATCCTTACTGTTCTGGGCCATCCACATTCCTTTCGATGTTCACATCACGATGCTGTGCACCATAGTAGTGTGGGCACGCTATTGCTGAATGAAGTATTTCGTAAAAGCTCACGTTGCCATACTACGTGCGATTATCTGATGTTTTTCTGATGATTGCAAACGTTTGCCGATTTTTGATTTTCGCTGCGTATTTCGTGAGATGGCGTCACTACATATCGTACGATTCGGCAGTGGTGCCGGATTTCGGGCGGCCGCGCAATGCGCCGGCACCCAATCGCAGCACCAATGCTCCCGGAGCGAGGGCGCATACCAGCCAGCCGATGGCGCAGCAACCGGCCTGGGCGACGCCGCTTTGCGAAACCGGCCCTTCAATCCAGGTCGGCAGCGGAATCGTGAATCCGAATATCGACGTATCAACCATGGCAAACGGCAGTTGCAGCGTGACTGTGGCAATCGTCAATCCTAATGCGGCGATGACCGCCATGATCAGTGCGCGTGGCACCGCATAACCCAGCCCCTTGAGCACATGCCAAGGCAGCGTGGCGGCGCGGGCGAACCAGTCGGAAGTCCTGCGGCTGCCCCCACGGCGGCCTTCGCGTTCCAGCTGCGCCTCCATATTGAATCCAATGGTGGCGAGCAACCAGGCCAGCAGCGCCCCCGCGATCAGGGCGATCCATGGCGAGAACAGGCCGCATGCGGCCACAGGAATCGCCATCAGCACGCAGAGGGGCACGCCTCTGCCTAGCAGTTCGCCGCGTTGCACGTCGGCCGGATTCGGCGGCTGCAGTACACTCTGCGGCACGTTCGGGTTGAGCGGCGCGGCCGGAGTGACCGGTGCGGTTGGCACGGCAGATGTTTGCATGTCTTGTGGCTGCGCACTTTGCGCCATTTCAACCGATGCGTTCGGTATTACGGCAGGAGGCCGCTGGTTGGCGATGCGCTGCAATGCAGGTTTGATGGCCGGGTCGATCTGTGCGGCCTCTTGAGCGGGATTCCAAGCGTCCTGGACCGGCATCACCCGCGTGGATTGCGGTGTATCTTGCGGCAGCACACTGGTATCCCCACTATTGACAGGCAGCACGCGCGTGCCGGTGCCAAGAGGAATGGTTGCGGTATGCGCGTTGATATCCATGACCGAGGTGCCGACATCGGGCGCATCGGCAATAACGGTATCGGTTATGTCAGCAATAACGGTTGCGCCGATTGCCTGCGTGGCCTCAACGAATTGCGGCAAGGTGCGCGTGCCGATGGCGTCTTCTCCCGTCACATGGTCTAACGCCCGCCAAAGCATTCGTGGATTGTCGGGCGATCCATCAAAAGGGAGCATCGCCTCCGACCCGGCACTATCGGCGGCATCCGAAGTATTCCCCGAAATCCAAGCTTGCGGATTCAACGCATCCAACGCAATCGCCTGCAACAACTCGTCTGGAGTGCAACGTTTCGTACGATCCGGATCCAACGCCGAACGGAACGCGGCCATGGTCCCAGCCGGCAATCCCGCCAAATTCGCGTTTCCCGCGGCAGCACGCTCCAATACCGCCATCATCGGTTTCGTGCCGAACACCGGCTCGCCAGTGGCGGCAAATGCCAGCACGCTCGCCACCGACCACCAATCGCTCATCTCATCGGATTCGGCACCGTCGATGATTTCCGGCGCGATGAATCCAGGCGTGCCCATCACCAATCCGGTACGAGTCACATGACTTTCGCCCTCGCCCATGGCAATGCCGAAATCCACCAATACCGGTCCGGTATTCGACACCATCACATTCGTCGGTTTGATATCGCGATGCACAATCCCGGCCGCATGCACGGCCTTCACCGCCTCGATCAGCTTGCGTCCCAACCGTTCCAAATCATCGCCCACATACCGGCCGTTGGTACGCACATCTTCACGTAGATTCTTGCCCTCGATCAGCTCGGTCACAATGAAGGCCAGAGCATCATCCAATTCCATATCCACAATGCCGCACACGCCCGGATGACGCACTTTCTGCAGCGCCATAGCCTCCCTACGCAGGCGCTCGCGTGCGGTCAGCTGATCGCGGGAGCGTTCGCTGGACGCATCGTCCTCGGCAAGGGAATCGCGCAAAATTTTCATCGCATACTGGTGTCCGCCGTCATCGCGCACGCGCCAGACCGATCCCATCGCCCCCGATCCAAGCCGGGAAATCAACGTGTATCCGCCAACGAGGTTGCCTGCCTCCAGATTCAATGCGCTTAAGTCGCTCATGGCACCCATGGTACTTGCCTTACGTAAGTTGCCGCTGGAACAGCTCGCTGTAGTGTGCCGAAAATATCGCAGGAATTGCGATTATGGAGTTGGAAGCGCAATGAAGATCGATGATTTCCGCAATCAAGGCAAGGATGTTGCAACAATCTGCGGATGAGCGCACATTGTGCCAGATGCATGCGCGCAACGGGATTATATGTGCACGAATGGTAGTTTTACATGCGCAGGTGGTATGCAGATTATGCACGCGAAACGACAGGCTGGGAAAAATCAGGGTGCTTTTTTCGCGGATTTTGGTGAAATCGAAACATCGACATGAAGAAGTGTCTTCACTTCTGGAAATTGCGTGACGCGGGGCAGCGTTGCATGATTTCTGGTTTCGATGAGGAAATCGGAGCCTGCATGTCGTTTGGTTATGAGAATCAAGGAGGAGGCAGACCATGCTGCAAATCAACATGGCTGACGTCATGAACGTTATCGGTTCGTTGACGCCGTACCTGATTGCGATTGGCGTGCTATTTGTGCTCGCGCTGATCATTACTTTTGCCGTCAACAAGAAGACGGTGAAGGAAGTGGCGACCCGTAAGATCATCCATTCCGAGTCTTGGCTTGTGGCTTTGGTCGGCATTGTCGTCGCGGTTTCCATGATGCTGTCCGGTCCGCTGTCGACGCTGCTCAACAACGCGACCATCACCAAGTACATGCTGTCTGACACCACTGTTTCCAAGGCCAACGAGCTGGCCAAGGAAGTGCAGTCGGAAGCCATCACCATGCTGAAGAACGATGATTCCAACCTGCCGCTGGCTAACAAGAAGGTCAACGTGTTTGGTTGGGGCTCCACCAACCCGGTATACGGCGGCACCGGCTCCGGCTCCATGTCTGACCAGTATGACACCGTTTCCCTGCTTGATGGCATGAAGGAAGCCGGCATCGAGACCAACGCCGACCTGACCAAGCTGTACACCGATTACCGTGCAGATCGCCCAGTTGTTGGCATGTGGGCACAGGATTGGACCCTGCCTGAGGTTCCGGCCGACCAGTATTCCGATTCCCTGATCTCCGATGCCAAGAGCTTCTCCGATGAGGCTGTTGTAGTGCTCACCCGCGTCGGTGGCGAGGGCGCTGACCTTCCGATGAACATGAAGGCCGAAGGCATCACCTATGAGAACAACTCCAAGGATTACGAGGACTTCAAGGACGGCGAAAGCTTCCTGCAGCTGAGCCAGACCGAGCGCGATATGCTCGACCTGGTCACCAAGAACTTCAACAAGGTCACGCTCGTCTACAACGGCGCCAACACCTTCCAGTTCGACTTCCTGAACGACTATCCGCAGATCAAATCCGTCGTGTGGTGCCCGCCTGCAGGCCAGACCGGCTTCTCCGCACTCGGTGACGTGCTTGCCGGCGATACCAACCCGTCCGGCAAGACTTCCGACACCTTCCTGAAGGATCTCACCCAGTCGGTGTCTTACAACAACTTCGGCAAGTTCGAATACACCAACATGGAAGACAAGGCCGCCAAGTACACGGGCTTCACTGGTGACGAAGTCACCGCCATCCCGGGCTTTGTGAACTACTCCGAAGGCATCTATGTGGGCTACAAGTTCTATGAGACCGCAGCGGCCGAAGGTGCCATCGATTACGATTCCATGGTTGCATTCCCGTTCGGTTACGGTCTGAGCTACACCACCTTCGAGCAGAAGCTCAACGATGTGACGTACAAGGATGGCAAGGTCACCGTTGATGTGACCGTCACCAACACCGGCGACACCGCTGGCAAGGATGTTGTTGAGGTCTACTACAACCCGCCGTACACCGAAGGTGGCATCGAAAAGGCCAGTGCCAACCTGGTTGGCTTCGAGAAGACCGAGAAGCTTGAGCCGGGCGCTTCCGAGGACGTGACCGTCGAATTCGAAGACGATGACATGGCTTCCTATGATTACAAGAATGCCAAGGCATACGTGCTCGAAAAGGGCGATTACAACATCTCCATCAACTCCGACTCCCACACTGTGATCGGCTCCAAGAAGATCACCGTGGACGACACCATCACCTACGACTCCGATTCGAACACCCACAATGGCGACCAGACCGTGGCCACCAACCAGTTCGATGATGCTGCAGGCGATGTGACCTACCTGAGCCGTGCAGGACATTTCGCAAACTACAAGGAAGCCACCGCCGCTCCGACCAACTTCGAAATGTCTGATAAGGCAAAGGAAACCTTCTACAACAACACCAACTACGATCCGTCTCAGTTCAACGACGATTCCGACGAGATGCCGACCACCGGTGCCAAGAATGGCCTCCGCCTGGCCGACATGTACGGCAAGGATTACGACGATGCTGATTGGGAGAAGCTGCTTGACGAGCTGACCTTCGACGATATGGACAACCTCATTGCCAACGGCGGCTACGGCACTCCGGCCGTCTCCTCCGTCGGCAAGATCCAGCTCACCGACGCTGACGGCCCGGCCTCGTTGAACAACAACTTCACTGGTGTTGGCTCCATCGGCTTCCCGGCTTCCACCGCATTCGCTTGCACTTGGAACAAGGATCTGGCCAAGCAGTTCGGCGAGATGATCGGCGATATGGCTCACGACATGCATGTTGCTGGTTGGTACGCTCCGGCTATGAACATCCACCGCAACGCATTCTCCGGCCGTACTTTCGAGTACTTCTCCGAGGATTCCCTGCTCTCCGGCGTCATGGCATCCAACGAGATCGCCGGCGCCAAGGAGAAGGGCGTGTACTCCTTCATGAAGCACTTCGCACTGAACGATCAGGAAACCAAGCGTACTGAGATGCTCTGCACCTGGACCAACGAGCAGGCCATGCGTGAGATCTACCTCAAGCCGTTCGAGATGAGCGTGAAGGAAGGCGGCGCACAGGCCGTGATGAGCGCCTTCAACTACATCGGCAACACCTATGCCGGTGGCAACAACGTTCTGCTGAACACCGTGCTCCGTGACGAGTGGGGCTTCAAGGGCTTCGTCCTGACCGATTATTTCGGCGGCTACGGCTACCAGAACGGTGATCAGGAAATCCGTAACGGCAACGATTCCATGCTGGCTACCACCTCCATCACCAACCACATCACCGACAAGTCCGCAACCTCCGTGAAGGCCATGCGTACCGCCGCCCACAATATTCTGTACACCGCCGCCAACAGCTGGCAGTATGCAGACGGTGAGCCGAAGGTCGCCACCCCGATCTGGAAGACCGCCATGTACGTGGCTTGGGGCGTGACCGCAATCCTGGTGATCGCACTTGAGGCTCTGGCTATCAAGCGCTACATGGATCGCAAGAAGGCCAAGGCTGAGGTCACTGCCTGATCTCACTTCCTTCTCACAGGTCAAAACATAACTGAATAACAATTGAAACAGCGAGAGCCGTCGACTTCCCTGAGTCGGCGGCTCTTGTTGTATTTCAGCGTGCGTGCCGTCGCAAGTGCAGCCAGGTTTCATGCTTCTTCGCGTCTCTTTTGTATTTCTGTTCTTTCTGTTCCGCTGGAATCATGATTTGCGATTGCATTTGGGTATTCATCACATGGGAATGAGATGTATATGGGTATGACACGCCGTTTATAGTTTGTTTTTGGTTCATGTAGGCGTTGTCTTCGGGGTCTAGACTGGCTGTACGGCTGTTCGGAGGCCTTTTTCGACACGCCGAGGGATGTGTTTATTTGCAACGGTTCTAGGGTATCTTTGGAAGGGTCGATTTGCGTGATCGCCGGGGTTCGTGTAAATTGACTCTTCGCTGCCGCTCGGCGAGTGGTTCCCCGGCTGGGGTGCCTCGAGGCGGGTGAGCGGTGGTGGTTTGAGAACTCAAGAGCGTATTTGTACTACTTCTTTATAGTCAATGATTGCCAGTTCATCGTCCGCTCGTTCGCGAGTGGCCGGGAGGCCTTGAAGGACGGTGAGGTTTTCGTGCGATGCGCCTTTCCTTATAAGGCGATCGTCAATTTTCTTGTTTTTGAGAGTCACATGTTGGCTTTCTGCAAAGTTTTTTTGTGGAGGGTTCGATTCTGGCTCAGGATGAACGCTGGCGGCGTGCTTAACACATGCAAGTCGAACGGGATCCATCAGGCTTTGCTTGGTGGTGAGAGTGGCGAACGGGTGAGTAATGCGTGACCGACCTGCCCCATACACCGGAATAGCTCCTGGAAACGGGTGGTAATGCCGGATGCTCCGACTCCTCGCATGGGGTGTCGGGAAAGATTTCATCGGTATGGGATGGGGTCGCGTCCTATCAGGTAGTCGGCGGGGTAACGGCCCACCGAGCCTACGACGGGTAGCCGGCCTGAGAGGGCGACCGGCCACATTGGGACTGAGATACGGCCCAGACTCCTACGGGAGGCAGCAGTGGGGAATATTGCACAATGGGCGCAAGCCTGATGCAGCGACGCCGCGTGCGGGATGACGGCCTTCGGGTTGTAAACCGCTTTTGATCGGGAGCAAGCCTTCGGGTGAGTGTACCTTTCGAATAAGCACCGGCTAACTACGTGCCAGCAGCCGCGGTAATACGTAGGGTGCAAGCGTTATCCGGAATTATTGGGCGTAAAGGGCTCGTAGGCGGTTCGTCGCGTCCGGTGTGAAAGTCCATCGCTTAACGGTGGATCTGCGCCGGGTACGGGCGGGCTGGAGTGCGGTAGGGGAGACTGGAATTCCCGGTGTAACGGTGGAATGTGTAGATATCGGGAAGAACACCAATGGCGAAGGCAGGTCTCTGGGCCGTTACTGACGCTGAGGAGCGAAAGCGTGGGGAGCGAACAGGATTAGATACCCTGGTAGTCCACGCCGTAAACGGTGGATGCTGGATGTGGGGCCCGTTCCACGGGTTCCGTGTCGGAGCTAACGCGTTAAGCATCCCGCCTGGGGAGTACGGCCGCAAGGCTAAAACTCAAAGAAATTGACGGGGGCCCGCACAAGCGGCGGAGCATGCGGATTAATTCGATGCAACGCGAAGAACCTTACCTGGGCTTGACATGTTCCCGACAGCCGTAGAGATATGGCCTCCCTTCGGGGCGGGTTCACAGGTGGTGCATGGTCGTCGTCAGCTCGTGTCGTGAGATGTTGGGTTAAGTCCCGCAACGAGCGCAACCCTCGCCCTGTGTTGCCAGCACGTCATGGTGGGAACTCACGGGGGACCGCCGGGGTCAACTCGGAGGAAGGTGGGGATGACGTCAGATCATCATGCCCCTTACGTCCAGGGCTTCACGCATGCTACAATGGCCGGTACAACGGGATGCGACACGGCGACGTGGAGCGGATCCCTGAAAACCGGTCTCAGTTCGGATTGGAGTCTGCAACCCGACTCCATGAAGGCGGAGTCGCTAGTAATCGCGGATCAGCAACGCCGCGGTGAATGCGTTCCCGGGCCTTGTACACACCGCCCGTCAAGTCATGAAAGTGGGTAGCACCCGAAGCCGGTGGCCTAACCCTTTGTGGATGGAGCCGTCTAAGGTGAGACTCGTGATTGGGACTAAGTCGTAACAAGGTAGCCGTACCGGAAGGTGCGGCTGGATCACCTCCTTTCTACGGAGTTTTTCAGGACGCCGGTCTGGCGTCCGTCGTGTGGCCCATGCGCCGGGGATGGTTCCCGGGTTCGTGTGGGCGTGCTGGTGTGGAAGAGATCGTTGGCTTCGCGGGTCCTTGGGGCCGGCGGGGAGTGGTGCGGATATGCTTTTGGGTTCCCGGACCGCCACCCGCATCCGTTTTGGGTGCGTGCGGTTTTCCGGATGCCCCTGGTGGGACGCCGTCGGCCTTGCGGGCCGCGGGTCGGGTCCGGTCGGGGCGCGTGGTGGTTTGAGAACTGGATAGTGGACGCGAGCAATGCGATGATGTGATGTCATCGTTTGCTTTATCGCGATTTCGCCAGGCTTCTTTTTTGGAGTCTGGTTTCGAGATCGATCGTTTTGTGATCATTTTTTACAGTGTGATGATTTGTCGTCTGGCGTTTGAAGCTATCATTGGGTTTTTTCGGGGCGTGTGCCGCCCTGAAGGGCGTATGGTGGATGCCTTGGCAGACAGTACCGATGAAGGACGTTTGAGGATGCGATAAGCCTCGGGGAGCCTCCAACATGGCTTCGATCCGAGGATTTCCGAATGGGGCAACCCGCCGGCCGTCATGGGCCGGCACGGAACCTTGTTGTTCCGGGGGTACGCAGGGAAGTGAAACATCTCAGTACCTGCAGGAAGGGATACTCCGTGAGTAGTGGCGAGCGAAAGCGGATCAGACCAAACCATGGGCGCGTGATACCCGTCGGGGGTTGCGTTCGTGGTGTTGCGGGAGCGTGTGTCCCGGTTCCGACGGACCGGGCGGGAGTCATAAAACGGCTTGCCAGGGGAACAGGCTTGAAGGCCTGGCCGCAGAGGGTGCCAGCCCCGTACCTGGAAGCTTGCCGTCTTCCGATCATGTGTCCCAAGTAGCGCGGGCCTCGTGGAATCCCGTGTGAATCGGCCCCGACCGTGGGGTAAGTCTAAGCATACCTGTCTGACCGATAGCGTACCAGTACCGTGAGGGAAAGGTGAAAAGCACCCCGGGAGGGGAGTGAAAGAGTTCCTGAAACCGTGCGCCTACAATCCGTCGGAGCCTCCTTGTGGGGTGACGGCGTGCCTATCGAAAAATGAGTCTGCGAGTCAGTGGTGCGTGGCGAGGCTAACCCGTGGTGGGGGAGCCGTAGCGAAGGCGAGTCTCAAAAGGCGTTTTGAGTCGCGCGCCCTGGACCCGAAGCGGGATGATCTAGCCCTGGGCAGGTTGAAGCGCGGGTAAGACCGCGTGGAGGACCGAACCCACCTGGGTTGAAAACCGGGGGGATGACCTGGGGCTAGGGGTGAAAGGCCAATCAAATTCCGTGATAGCTGGTTCTCTCCGAAATGCATTTAGGTGCAGCGTCGGTTGATTGCATCGCGGGGGTAGAGCTACTGGATGCTTGCGGGCCCGTGTCGGGTACCAATAGCAGCCAAACTCCGAATACCGTGGATGTGTATTCCGGCAGTGAGTCGGCGGGGGATAAGCTCCGTCGTCGAGAGGGAGACAGCCCAGATCGTCGTCTAAGGTCCCGAAGCGTGTGCTAAGTGGGAAAGGATGTGGAGTCGCATAGACAGCCAGGAGGTTGGCTCAGAAGCAGCCATCCTTGAAAGAGTGCGTAACAGCTCACTGGTCTAGTGGTTCCGCGCCGACAATGTAGCGGGGCTCAAGCACACCACCGAAGACGCGGCAGCGGCCTTTGCGGCCGTTGGGTAGGAGAGCGTCCCGCGTGGGGCGAAGCGGCCGGGGAACCGTGCCGTGGACCGCGCGGGAGTGAGAATGCAGACATGAGTAGCGAGAGACGGGTGAGGATCCCGTCCGCTGGATGACCAAGGGTTCCGGGGCCACGTTCGTCGTCCCCGGGTGAGTCGGGTCCTAAGGCGAGGCCGACAGGCGTAGTCGAATGGATGAACGGGTGGATATTCCCGTACCGGCGGCGTACCGTAAGAGCCGAACGGATGAGTACTAACCTCCGGTCGCGTGGCGTCGTTCCCTTCGGGGTTCGGGGTCCGCGGTCGTTGGGAGCGTAGTCCTGGTAGGCTAGCGCACAGGGGTGACACGGAATGGGAGCCGGCCGCGGAGGTGGTTTTCCGTGGTCAAGCACGCAGCCCGTCCCATAGGCAAATCCGTGGGACGCATAGGGTGAGGTGTGATGATGGGCGTCCTTTGGACGCGATATCCGGTGGTCCAGGCCGTCGAGAAAAGCCTCGGCGCGAGGGGCGTCGCCGCCCGTACCCCAAACCGACACTGGTGGTCAGGTAGAGAATACCAAGGCGATCGAGCGAATCCTGGTCAAGGAACTCGGCAAATCACTCCCGTGCCTTCGGTATAAGGGAGACCCCCGGGCGTGAAGAGGCTTGCCCTCGGAGCGTTGGGGGGTGGCACAGACCAGGGGGTAGCGACTGTTTACCAAAAACACAGGTGCATGCGAAGGCGCAAGCCGCTGTATATGCACTGACGCCTGCCCGGTGCCGGAAGGTTAAGAGGATCCGTCAGCCCCTTTTGGGGTGAAGCGGTGAATTCAAGCCCCGGTAAACGGCGGTGGTAACTATAACCATCCTAAGGTAGCGAAATTCCTTGTCGGGTAAGTTCCGACCTGCACGAATGGCGTAACGACTTCCCCACTGTCTCGACCAGGAGCTCGGCGAAATTGCAGTACGAGTAAAGATGCTCGTTAAGCGCAGAAGGACGAAAAGACCCCGGGACCTTTACTATACCTTGGTATTGGCGTTAGGCGCGGATTGTGTAGCATAGGCGGGAGGCTTCGAAGCATGGGCGCCAGCCCGTGTGGAGCCGCAAGGTGAAATACCGCTCTGTTCTCGTTTGACGTCTAACCTCGAACAGTCATCCTGTTCAGGGACAGTGCCTGGCGGGTAGTTTAACTGGGGCGGTTGCCTCCCAAAGAGTAACGGAGGCGCTCAAAGGTCCGCTCAGCCCGGTTGGCAATCGGGTTTCGAGTGTAATCGCACAAGCGGGCTTGACTGCGAGAACGACGGTTCGGGCAGGGACGAAAGTCGGAGATAGTGATCCGGTGCCGGCGCACGGGCGCGGCATCGCTCAACGGATAAAAGGTACCCCGGGGATAACAGGCTGATCATTCCCAAGAGTCCATATCGACGGGATGGTTTGGCACCTCGATGTCGGCTCGTCGCATCCTGGGGCTGGAGCAGGTCCCAAGGGTTCGGCTGTTCGCCGATTAAAGCGGCACGCGAGCTGGGTTCAGAACGTCGTGAGACAGTTTGGTCTCTATCCTCTGCGCTCGTTGGAATCCTGAGGAGGCCTGCCCATAGTACGAGAGGACCTGGGTGGACGGACCTCTGGTATGCCGGTTGTCGCGCCAGCGGCATGGCCGGTTGGCTACGTTCGGGAGGGATAACCGCTGAAAGCATCTAAGCGGGAAGCCTGCTCCAAGATTAGGATTCCTTGACGCTCCCCGGAGCGTCCGAAGCCCGCATGTTGAACACGTGTTCGATAGGCCGGAGGTGGAAGCCCCGCGAGGGGTGGAGCCGACCGGTACTAACGGGCGAACGCGGCACACTTTTTCCGACCCGCTTGTTGGGTCGGGTCTCGTCCTGTGGTGGTTTCTTTCGTTGGATGGCAAGGAGCATTGTTTCTTGTGGTCACGGAAACGATACCGGTGAAGCGTTTGGTTGCTCGCGTCCGTTGTCCGGTTCCCGGACCGCCACGATCGGAATCGTGGCGTGGTTCCGGTTCTGCCGGCCGATCCTTGTGGTTGGCCGTTATATTGGTTTTGCGGTGGTCATGGCCCAGGTGAGACGCCCGGTCCCTTTCCGAACCCGGAAGCTAAGGCCTGGTCGCGGCGATGGTACTGCACTCGAGAGGGTGTGGGAGAGTAGCACGCCGCCGCATTCAACTTATGGACCTTCCGGTCGAGCCCCATCGGGGTTCCCGGAAGGTCCTTTTTTATTCCCGCGCACGGGTGTCTTCCTCCATTCGGTGGAGGTTTTTGGACGCCGGAAGGACTGCCGGCGGGATGATTCCTCCAGTCACTGGGAGTCCCGGGACGCTGGGGGATCCCAGGAATTCCAGGGGAGCTTCCTGCCCTTATCCGATGGTGGAATAGACTGGGGAACTATGCATTATTTCGTACCCAAACGCTGCGTCGAATCGAACAAAATCATGTATCGCGACAAAGCGACGGCCCGGCAGGCCGCCGACCAGAGCTGGCGTGAACGCGGCACTGAACTATGGGTGTATCGGTGCGAATTCTGCGGAACCTGGCATCTCACACATCGCGATCCACAAGCGCTAAAAGGCGTTACCAATCGCTGTTGCAGTATCTTTTAATATCATTCGATATTGCTGACATTGCAACAAGAAATCTCAATAGAAGATTGCAAAAAAGATTGGCTATCATGCGATATGTGATAGCCAATCTTTTTGTATTTTTGGTGGAATATCAATCGCCATATATCGACAATATATTGCGATAATCCAAGAATATTTGATGATTAGTCGGTGATGTCGGCTTTGTAGAAGTTCACGTAGGAACGGCTCGGCGTCGGACCGCGCTGACCCTGATAATGCGAGCCGGTGCCTTGCGAACCGTACGGATGTTCGGCGGGGGAGCTGAGCTGGAAAAAGCACATCTGGCCGATCTTCATGCCCGGCCACAACTTCACCGGCAATGTCGACACATTCGACAATTCCAACGTGATATGACCCTCGAAACCAGGGTCGATGAAGCCTGCGGTGGAATGTGTGAGAATGCCCAAGCGGCCCAGTGAGCTCTTGCCTTCCAGGCGGGCGGCAATCGTCGGATCAAGCTTCACGTACTCCCACGTGGAACCCAATGCGAACTCACCCGGATGCAGAATCCACGGTTCGCCCGGAGCCACCTCGAACTGCTCGGTCAGCTCGCCCTGATTCTCAGCCGGATCGACATACGTGTACGCATGATTGTTGAACAGACGGAAGAAACGGTCCAAACGCACGTCAATGGAAGCGGGCTGCACCATTTCCGGGGTCCATGGATCGAGTGAAATATGACCTTCGGCCTGCGCGGCGAGAATGTCGCGATCGGACAGCAGCATCGAAACTCCTTATTGCCAGGCACGCGAATGTGCCGGTATGGCGCTCGCCAACATTCGAACGTTCGCATGGTTGAGCGTGCGAATGCCGGCAATTGCGAAATGATTATTAGCTGGCTCTAGTCTAACGCGGTATCGCTATATCGTGGCTTATATCGGGTTGTAACGATTGCCGTGTGCTTGGTACGCAAAATCCGTTGCATCGGATTTTTCTGCAGGATTTTTCTACGGGATTCTTCCGCAGGATTTCTTACAGGATTCCCGGCGCGATATCGTGCGCGGCAAGCCAGTCGCGCAAATCGCTGAATTCGTTGAGACTGACCGCATGATCGAGTCCACGGTAGCTTTTCGACGTGAGGAACGTATGCTCGTCCAGCCAAGCGGCGGTTGCGAAAAGCTCCGGCATCGGAATCACGGTATCGTTCTTGCCATAGCCGTAGAACACAGGAATATTCAATTCCGCGACATGACTGTCGGCCGGCGCGCTACCGGCGACGATTCCCGGCGCAAGGAAGCCGGAAAGCGAGATTGACGCGGCGTACCGTTCCGGATGGACGCGCAGCAGATGAATCGCCAGCAAACCGCCCTGCGAAAAACCGATCGGCACTACAGCGCGATCTTCGGGAACATTGCGCGCAACCCAATCGTCAATGGCTTGAGCGGCAGCATAAGCGTCTCGATCCAGATCTTCGCCGGACGGCACGCAATCATGGAACCACGAATACGCGCCCTGACCGAAACCGAATTCACCGGAACCAGCCTCCTGCAGCACGAGCGGCGCGCGCAACGACGCGAAATCGTTATAAGGAGCCACGTAACGCATCATGTCGGCCAAATCGGCCTCATTGGAGCCCCAACCGTGCAGGCAGAGGAACAGCGGGCGTCGTGGAGCCGCATTGCCGCCCCCGCGCGAATACTGTACGTGCGTGACCTGCAGCGGCTCGCCGAACCTCCCTGGAACCACCTGCGATTCGCGCCCGATCAGACTGGTCGGGGTGTTTGGGTTGCTGGAGTCGTGGGAATCACTGGTCTCGTGCTCGCGTATTTCACTCATGCCTCCAATATACCCGTTCCAGCGGGGCAATCCTCCCAGTCACTGGAAGGATTGGGACGTTGGGCGGCTTGCCAGCGGGGTGATTGTTCCAGTGAGTGGCGGTTTCTGGACTTTGAGTGAGCTGCCAGCGGGCGGATTCTCCCACTGGCTGGAGGAATCCACCCGTTGAGGGCAAAAAGAAACCCCGGTGGAGAGAAAACCACCGGGGAGAGAAAGGAGAGAGAAGAAGAAAGGGTTCAATTGTCGGGAACTGCTGTGGGTTCCTGGTCGGCTCTTTTGCTGACATCTCCTATATAAACAGACGATGCTGAGTACATGTCTGGTGTTTTCTGGGAAATATCTGAGAATTTCAATTCCCTCATGTTTTAGATTGTGGAATGGCCTCCAGTTTGCCGCCTTCCACGCCGTGTTCCGTTCCTACAGTTGTCTCGTCCCCCACGTTTCCACAGTTCGTCCGCAGACAAACTCGCTGCGGATCACCGGCTCACGCCAGCTTGCTGATCCCATCAGATCAGTTGGATGCTAGATCTGCGCGTCGGCGTCCACGCTCATCACATACACGTTGCGTCGCAGCTGCTTGGATTGCGCGCGCGTAATGTCACCCGCCTCGTACATGTCTTGGATCACACCCAGCTCGATACCGTAGCTTTCGCGCTTCACCTCTTCCGCCTGCGCCTGCGCCTCCGCGCTCGTGCCCACATTCGGGCGCGACCTCAGCGTAGCCTCGCCTCGTCGGTAATCCAGCAGCAGTGCCGAGCAATGTTCCGTATTGTACGTGTCGCGGCCCATCTCCTCATACAGGCGGTCGATCACATGTTCGATGGCATCCACCTGCACCGCGCGGGTGTGCGCGAACAGCTCGTCGTCGCTGAACAGCGGGGTAGTGCGGCGAATGCGGCTGTTCACACGCTTCACCACCGTGCCCAAACGCCTCTGCAACGCCCTGAAGCGGCCTTTGACTCGCCAGATGGTGCGTCCGGAATTATGTTCCGTTTCGATATGGCGCAGAGAGCTCATGATCTGGTCGAGCAGGCGCTCGCATGCTTCGATTTCCAGATCGTGCGCTGCCTTGTCGTCGTTCGTCGTCGCCTTGACTTTCGCCAGTCGCGCCTTGACGTATTCCTTCTCCCAGTTGAGCGCGTCGATCTGCAGTTGCATATACCCTTGCGGATCGATTTCTCCGATGCGCTGCTTCAGTCGTGTGATACGTTTCGTATACGAGTCGATGATCATCAGCACCGCACGACGATTGTCGGGTGTGACTCGTCCCGTCAGTTCCTCCACGGTCCGTCGCAGCACTTCGATGGTGATTTCGGTCATTTCCACGGAAGTGTCTTTATTGCGATTCGGCGCCAGCAGCGGCAGCAGGAAGTTGGCGAGCAGCAAGGTTACGACGATCACGCCACCTGCGATGAAGATCAGTTCGTCACGCATGGGGAACCACGCGCCTCCCGTAATGGTGTACGGGATCGTGAACATCAATGACAGGGTGATGGTGCCTTTCGGCCCGCCGAACGTCATGACCGCGGCCGAACGCCAACGTTGCGCCGTCATCTTGCGTCGCTTGCCGGTGACGGTATCTCGCGCGAGACGTAGCATCAATGAAATCCACAGGAATCGCATGATGATTACCACTGCGGAAACCGTAAGAATCGCAACCAGTAGCAGCCAATTGCTGACTTGCGGATCGTCCCAGCTTGCGCTCATCGCATTCGGCAGCAACATGCCAAGCAGAATGAACACCGTGCCGTTGAGCGTGAACGAGAATACCCCCCATACGCTTGACGAAACAATGTTGGTGCGAGCCACATTCGGGCCGATGCCGGTGCGATCGAAACGGATGATCAAACCGGCCGTCACCACCGAAAGAATGCCGGAAACATGCACCGCTTCCGCACCCAAATACAGAATGAACGGCAGGAACAATTCCATCAAAATACGGCTTGTGGTCGTCTCCCAGCCGAAAGATCGCAACGATTCAAATAACAGGTCGGCGACCATGCCTACTGCCAAGCCGAAAATGGCGCCGCCGAAGAATGAGAACACGAACTGTGCGGCCGAATCGCCCACTGTAAACACGCCACTGACGGCCGCCGCGATCGCGAACTGGAAGCCGACGATGCCGGACGCGTCGTTGAATAGCGATTCGCCTTTAAGTACGCTGGTTTGACGTTGCGTAAGCGCGGCTTCCTTGCCGAGCGACGATACGGCGACCGCGTCGGTCGGTCCAAGTGCGGCGCCGAGCGCCAGTGCCGCGGCAAGGGGAATTGCGGGCCATACGGCATGCAGTGCGAAACCAACGGCCACCATGGTTGCGATCGCTAGTCCAATTGCCAATGAAAGCGACAATGTAACGGATTTCAGCAGCTCGCTTTTGTCGATTTCATGCGCTTCCAAATACAGTAGCGGCGCGATGAACAGCACCATGAACAGTTCCGGATCGAGCGTGACGTTCGGGAAAAACGGCAATTGCGACGCCAGCGCACCCAACGCGATCTGCACGAGCGGTGTGGAAACCTTGGGAATGAAACGGCTGAGGAATGAAGATAGTACGACGGCGGCGATAATACATACAATCAACTCGAATGCCGCCAACGTGCCTCCTTTGCGCGCATTTTCCAAACCCTTCCAGCCTACCAAGAGGTATTTATGGGCGTGTTTCGTCTTTTGCTTCACGCGAGCAACCGTATAGTGGCGGGTATGCAGTGGAGTGACGACATGGAGCTGGCGATTGAATTGGCCCGCGAGGCCGCCGCGGAAGGCGAGGTACCGGTCGGTGCCGTCGTGCTTGACGCTGGGGGAGCGGTGATCGGCAGTGGCCGTAATCTGCGCGAGGCGCACGCCGATCCGTTGGCGCACGCCGAGGTCAAGGCCATGACGCAGGCCGCTCGGTCGCTTGGTACGTGGAATCTTGCCGATTGCACGTTGATTGTTACCTTGGAGCCGTGCCCGATGTGCGCCGGCGCGTGCCTGCAAACGCATGTCGGACGAATCGTGTTCGGCGCGTGGGATGCCAAGTTGGGTGCATGCGGTTCGATTTGGGACATTCCTCGCGACCCGCATGTCGGTCATGTTCCGGAAGTTATCGGCGGCGTTCGTGAATCGGAATGCGCACGATTGATGACTGATTTTTTCGCTGGAAAACGATAATTGCGATTTTGTAGTCGCAAAAACGTAAGAAATATTGAAATGCCAAGTAAATCTTGGTAAAGATGATTGCGATTTCAACGGTAATGTTTACGTAATAATATTTCTTGCGATTCTATGGTCGCAAGAAATACTTTCCGACCGAAAGAAACACGCTCGGCGACGTCAACAAATGAAGCTTGTCATACCATCGAAGGTGACAGTACAAGGCAATCGCAATATGTAAAGGATGCTGCAATGACGCTCATTCAGACCTTCCATGGCAACGCTACCAACGGTACCGAACTCACTGCGGTCTACGCCGAACAGCCAGCCGCAAACGTGGCGTTCGCGCTCGTATTCCCCGGCAATGATCTGCCGCGACTCGTGCATTGGGGTCGCCCGCTCGCAGCCCCGGCAACCGTGATCGACATGTTCGACGCGCAAATGCCACAGCGTGTTTCTGGCGCACTCGACTACACCTCATGGCCGAGCGTGCTGCCCACGCAATCCGAATCCTGGATCGGCGCAACCCGCTTTGATGTGCGTCGCGACGGCGTGGAACTGTTCTGCAAGTTCGCAGTCAGCAACATCACCGCCGAAACCGTGGCGGCTGGCAAAACCTACGTCATGGGCGAAAAAGACGGATACCCGAACTGGAGCGTGGCCGACGAACCCAAGCAAACCCCAACCGTCACCGTCACCGCCGAAGACGAGGAACAGCATGTGAAACTCATCTGGACCTGCGAACTCGACGAAACCGGCCTCATCCGCCAGAACGCCGAAGTCGTGAACACCGGCGAAGGCCAGCTCGAAGTCGGCAAGATCGAACTCGCATTCACCGTGCCGGCCGACGCCAACGAAATCCTCACCACCACCGGCCACCATCTGCGCGAACGCTCCCCGCAGCGCCAGGACTTCACCCTCGGCCGCTTCGCCAAAGCATCCATGGCCGGACGCCCAGACTTCGATGCCACCCTGCTGCTCAGCGTCGGCGAAAAAGGCTTCGGCTTCACGCACGGCAACGTCTACTCCGCACACGTGGCATGGAGCGGTAACAGCGTGCTCTCCGCGGAACGCCTGCCATACACCAGCGGCGTGATCGGCGGCGGCGAAGTACTGTTCGGCGGCGAAATCAGCCTCGCCAATGGAGAGTCCTACACCACCCCATGGCTCATCGGCTCCTACGGCGAAGGCCTCAACGAAGTCGCAGCCCGCTTCCACAGCTACATTCGCCGAGTGCACCGCGACTGGCTTGCTGAACACAACATCGCGCCCAAGCCGCGCCCGGTCATTCTCAACACATGGGAAGCCGTCTACTTCAACCACGATTATGACACCCTCACCGCACTCGCCGACAAGGCCGTGGAAAGTGGTGTGGAACGCTTCGTCGTGGACGATGGCTGGTTCGGCTCCCGCCGCGACGACACCTCCGGCCTCGGAGATTGGCAGATTTCGCAGGACGTGTGGCCCGACGGCGACAAGTCGCTCAAGGCGCTTGCCGATTACGTGCACGGCAAGGGACTCGAATTCGGTCTGTGGTTCGAACCGGAAATGGTCAACCCTGATTCCGACCTGTTCCGCGCACACCCCGACTGGGTGTTGAAGCCCACCGAAGGCCGTCTGCCCATGCAAGGACGTACCCAGCAGGTCGTGGACCTGACCAATCCGGACGCCTACGACTACATTTACGGCGCAATGGACAAGCTCGTCGGCGAACTCGGCATCGACTACATCAAGTGGGATCACAACAAACTCGTCACCGAAGCCGTCTCCCCGCGCACCGGACGCCCGGCAGTGCACCAGCAGACGCTCGCCGTATATCGCATTTTCACTGATCTGAAGGCCGCGCATCCAGGACTTGAAATCGAAAGCTGCTCTTCCGGCGGTGGCCGCGTGGACCTCGGCATCCTCGAAGTGGCCGACCGCATTTGGGGATCCGACTGCGTCGACCCGGTGGAACGCGCCGACATCCAGCGCTACACCTCGTTGCTCGTGCCGCCGGAAATGATCGGCGAACATGTGGGCGCATCCCCGGCGCACTCCACGCACCGCGCCACCACGCAGGAACTGCGTATGGCCATGGCCTTCTTCGGACACATGGGCATCGAATGGAACCTGCTCAAGGAACCGCAGGAAGATATCGACAAGCTCGCCGAATGGGTCGCCGAATTCAAGAAGCATCGCGAATGGTTCGCCGTCGACACAGTCGTGCATTCCGACGCAGCCGATCCGGCAGTGCGCTTGGACGGTGTGGTCATGCCTAACCAAGCGGCCGCCATCTACCGTTTCACCCAGCTCACCACCTCGCAGACCTACCCGGCCGCGCCGGCACGCCTGCCCGGACTCGACCCTGACAAGGTGTATGAGGTGTCGCCGCTTGACGTGAGCCTCGATCTCGCCAAGCAAGACATCGCCAACGGACAGAGCCCGCTCGGCTGGTGGAAGGCCGGAGGCGTGAGGATGACCGGACGCGCGCTCGCCACGTACGGCATCCGCCCGCCGGCACTGCACCCGGCGCAAGCAGTCCTTTTCAAGGCCGTGCTTGCGCCCGTCGAGAGCGCTGAATAAGCCGTAATCGCATAACAAAAATCCTCCCTGAAACAAAGGGGAGGATTTTTTGTATTGCAAGACAATCAATCGCAATCAATCGCAATCAATCAGCCAACATATTGCCGAATTGCCTGTGATGCGGCCGCCTTGGCCCACAAAGCCCAATCGTGGTCGGGAATTTCAAAATCCACTGGCGCGGCCTGGCTATGCCGATACATGTTGATGCCGTTGCGCAAGTCGTCAATGCCGAATTTTGCGATGAACGACGATTCTCCGGCGATCATGATTTTGTCTGGCATGGCAAGATTGGCGATGGTCGCCACCAGGGTGCCGAGACGGAAGCAGGTGCGGTTCACCAGATTCGTCGCTTGCGGTTTGTTCGCGCGTGCGTCACGTGCGAAATCGTCGAATGATGCGGGATGTCCGATGATTTGCGAATATTCCGCCGCGATCGAGTTGTCGGACAGGCATTGCGCGCATCCCCTGTGTCCGGAAACACAACGCGGCCCATCCGGATCGACCAGAATATGCCCGACCAAACCGTAACTTTTATCCGGACAGCTTACCAGCTCGCCGTTGACTGTCAACGAATAGCCGACGCCCGCGCCGAACGTCAGCACCGCGAAGCTATTCAATCCAACGCCCGGTCCAAACAGGCAGGCGTCAACCACCAACGAATCGATATCGTTGTAAATTCCGGTAGGCAATCCGGTCGCCTCACGAACCATGACGGAAAGTTCCACGGGCTGCGACCAGTGCATGAACGGTGCGAACGTCACCACGGTACCGTCGACAATATGCCCGCCAAGCGAGATTCCCACAGCGCACGGTTTCGGCCAGCCCGCCATCTCCGCCTCGTCGGAACAGTCGGTCGTCAGTTGTTTGATCAGCGCGACCACGGTCTGCGGGGAAGCGTCTTCGATTTTCAGATCATGGCATCCGGTGATGATCTGCCCGATTGCGTTGACCGCAACTGCCGAAATATGCGTCGCGTTGATTTTCATGCCAACGAAAGATCGCGCATTCGCAATCACCTGCAATCCGGTTTGCGGGCGGCCGCGACGTTCCGTATTTTCTTTCTGCACGAAACCTTTCGGCAGTTTGCCGGCCTTGCCGGATGGCATCGGCGTCTCCTCAATCACGCCCGCATAAATCAGATCGCTGGTAATTCGGGAAACAGCACCCTGCGAAAGTCCTAAAATCTGCGCCAACGTAATGCGTGAAATCGGACCATATTTCATGATGCAAGCCGCGACTTTATGGGTATATTCCGAGCCTTCAAACCACTGTGGCAGAGGTGAAACCGCCATCTGAACCATCCTTCGTGCTCCCGTTCGCGCACATCGTGCGTCAAATTACTTTCTCAGAGTAACAAAATCTCGTCGTTTTTGTTTTCCGCCCCGCACAGGCGCGCTGAGCTGGGAATGAAAACTGCCCCCTTCTATAATTCTCAGTAACGGTGGTGTGGTAAGGAAGCCGCTCCACCGTAATAGAGAAAAGATACAAAGGAGTCGAGAATGAAACCTGATTCCACCACTAGTGTAGGTAAATTCAGGAGGATTGTATACCGCGCTCTTACGGCCGCATGCGCAATCGCGTTGACGGCCGGCCTTGCAGGTTGCGGCAACAGCACCGCTGGAACCGTCACTTTGGATTTCTTCCAATTCAAAGCCGAAGCGGCGGACTGGTTCACCGCAAAAGCAAAGGAATTTGAGAAAACCCATCCCAACATCAAAGTCAACGTCAACAATTCGTCCGACGCAACCACCGATCTGCGTACGCGACTGGTGAAAAATCGTGAACCCGACGTCATCACCATCAATGGCGACATTAATTTCGGCATGCTCGCCGAAGCGGGTGTTTTCCACGATTTCACCGACGATGACATCGTCGACGAACTCAATCCAGGCATGGTGAACATCGCCAAGAGCCTTGTACAAACCAACGACGAATCCAAGAAGCGCCTGTACGGCCTGCCGTATGCGGGCAACGCGTCCGGCTACATCATCAACGCCGACGTGTGGGAGGAAGCGGGCGAGGATCCCGACAATCCACCGCAGACGTGGAGCGAATTCATCGACCTGCTGCAACGCTTCAAGAGCAAGGGCATTGTACCGATCGAAGCGAGCACCGCCGATCCGTGGACACTCCAGGCGCCGCTGGCGTCACTCAACTCCACGCTGGTGCCGGAATCCGAATATCTTTCCCTCAAAGACGGATCGAAGAAATTCTCCGACCTGTGGGGCACTGTCAGCGATCAGCTGGTCGAGATCTACCAGAACTACACGCAGAAGAATCCGGCCGTCACTTACCAGCAGGCCACGCAGGATCTGGCCGCAGGCAAAGCCGCGATTCTGCCACTCGGCACCTACGCGATTCCGCAGATCCGACTCATCAACAGCGATGCCAACCTGCGGTTCGCGCAAATGCCGGCAACCGACGATGCCAGCGAACAGCAGCTCACGGCAGGCGATGACGTGATTCTGACCATGGGTGCGCACACCAAGCATGAGAAGGAAGCGCGCGAATTCATCGACTTCCTGATGAACGACGAAAACATCAAGGACTACTCCAAGCGGCAGTCCGCATTTACCCCCTACAAAGACACGTATGTGGGCGATGAAGCGCTGAACGGTGTGCTCGACTTCTACCGGGCGGGCAAACTGGCCGACTTCTGCGACCATTACGTGCCAGCCAGCATCAACCTCGCAGGCTTCCTGCAGACGCTGGTTCAGTCGGGCAACACCGAAAAATTCCTGAACAGCGTGCAATCCGAATATGACAAGATCGAAGCCAGAAACTTCAGGTGAGAGGAGGAACGGACATGACTACCGCACATACTGCAAATACTGCGAAGAACTCGGCAGAAAATTCCAAGAATAAGGTTTCGAAATATTCCAAGCGCAAGGTCGATCCGGCATTTTATTGGATGACCGTTCCGGCTGTGATTCTGGTGTCCATCTTCCTGTATTGGCCGTTCCTGCAGGGCGCGGCATACTCGTTCACCAATTCGCAGGGTTATGGTGATTTCAAATTCATCGGATTGAAGAATTATATTGCGATGTTCCAGGATTCTCGCGTCGGTCACGCGTACCTGTTCACTATTCTCATCGCAATTTTGATTACGATCGGCACGAATTTTCTTGGCATGTTCCTTGCGGTGCTGCTGAATTCGAAAATCGCGTTCAAAAACGGATTCCGTGCGATCTTCTTCATTCCGTACACCTTGTCGGTGTTGGTGATCGGCTATGTGTTCAAGTACATTTTCATGACGCCGCTGCCGGCGCTCGGTCAGGCGCTGCATATTGATTGGCTGTCGACGTCAATGATTTCCAATCCGGATTTGGCATGGTTCCCGATTGTGTTCCTGTCAATCTGGCAGGGCGTGGCCTACTCCACGCTGCTGTATTTGGCTGGCCTACAGACCATCGACAACGAGATTTATGAGGCGGCTGCGATCGATGGCGTGAGCGCTTGGCAGAACTTCTGGCAGATCACCTTCCCGCTGATCGGCCCGTTCTTCACCATCAACATGGTGTTGAGCCTCAAGAATTCGCTCGGCGCGTTCGACCAGATCATGGCATTGACCAAGGGCGGCCCGGATTCCAAGACCGAAACCGTCTCGTATCTGATCTTCCAGAACGGCCTTGGCAATGGCGAATACTCCTACCAGATGGCGAACGCGGTCACGTTCTTCATCGTGCTGGCAATCCTGGCCTTCGTGCAGCTGAAGTTCTTCAGCGGCAAGGAGAAGGTCTGAGCAAGGGTCTGAAAGTCTGAAGGTAAAGAGGAAATATCATGACTAGCGCAACTGTTGCAAAGACTGCAGCCAAGACTACTCAATCGCAGGCAAAGCCGGAGAAAATCCGCAGGGATCATAAGGTCAACTGGTGGCTGACCGCGGCTGTGGCCGTGTTGAGCCTTACCGTGCTCGTGCCGTTGTATTTCGCTGTGGTCACCGCGTTGAAGACTCCGAGCGAGGCTGGTACGTTCAGCTTGCCGACCACATGGGAATGGCATAATTTCGCCGATGCGTGGAATAAGGTGAACTATCCGAAGGCCGCGCTTAATTCCGCAATCATCACCGTGTGCGCGGTGGTGTTGACGCTGCTGACGAACACGTTCGTCGCGTATGCTGTGGCAAGGAATATGGATAAGCGATTCTTCCGTTTCCTGTACTACTTCTTCCTTGCGATGATGTTCGTGCCGTTCACGGTGATCATGCTTCCGATTGCGAAGGAAATGGGTTCGCTGCATCTTGATAATCAGCTTGGTTTGATTATTTTGTACACGATTCTCGGTATTGGTACGAATCTGTTTATTGCGATTGGTTTCATTCGTTCGATTCCGATTTCGTTGGAAGAGGCGGCTCGTATCGACGGTGCTTCCACCTGGCGTATTTTCTGGACGATCATTTTCCCGCTGATGGGTCCGATTAATGCCACGATTGCGATTTTGACCGCACTGTGGGCTTGGAACGACTTCCTGCTGCCGTTGATCACGCTGACCGATCAGAGCAATCAGACGATTCCGCTCGCACAGTACGTGTTCCAAAGCCAGTTCACGTCGAACTATCCGATGGCCTTCGCGTCCTACCTGATGGCCATGGCTCCGGTCCTCATCGTCTACATCTTCGCCCAGAAGTGGGTCGTCGGTGGAGTGATGAGGGGAGCCGTTAAGTGAGCAGCCCAGTGGTCTGTTCATAGGCTCTCCCTGAGCGAGCCGATAGGCGAGTGAAGGCAGGGACAACGCGGCCGTAGGCCGTCCGTTCAGGAAGTAACACTTCACAGCACCGAGCGGGACTGGCCTATCCCACTCCCCAGCGCGGGACGTTCCATTTCCCTTTCTGGAACGTCCCGCGTTTTTATTTTTGCGGATTGGTTTTTCGCGTCCGTAAGAAGCGTATTCTTTTCTTGCTTTGCACAACTCGCCGCGGGAAAGAAAGAAAAACAGGGTTGCATACCATAGGGGAGTAGGCAAAATCGATCTTCTGCATGAAGCTGACATGAGCTGAAAACGGGCAGAGTCAGTCACGAAAGATCGAACGAAAATCCAACAAACGTCAAGCAAAGGAGCTCCACGACATGACGAATTTCAATCGTTCCACCCTTCCCGACACCGTGCGTTCCAACGGCGCGACCCCGAACCCGTGGTGGGCCAACGCGGTGGTGTATCAGGTGTATCCTCGTTCCTTCCAAGACACGAACGGCGACGGCATCGGCGATCTGAAGGGCATCACCAGCCGTCTTGACTATCTGGCCGATCTTGGCGTGGACGTGGTGTGGTTGAGCCCGGTCTACAAGTCGCCGCAGGACGACAACGGCTACGATATTTCCGATTATCAGGATATCGATCCGCTGTTCGGCACCTTGGAGGATATGGACGAGCTGCTTGCCGAAGCGCACAAGCGCGGTCTGAAGATCGTGATGGATTTGGTGGTCAACCACACGTCCGACGAGCATGCTTGGTTCCAGGCTTCCCGCGACAAGGACGATCCGCATGCCGACTGGTATTGGTGGCGTCCAGCCAGGCCGGGGCATGAGCCGGGCACTCCGGGTGCCGAGCCGAACCAGTGGGGTTCCTATTTCGGCGGTTCCGCTTGGGAGTACGATCCGAAGCGCGGCGAGTATTTCTTCCACCAGTATTCCAAGAAGCAGCCGGATTTGAATTGGGAGAATCCGGAAGTGCGCAAGGCCGTCTACAAGATGATGAATTGGTGGATGGATCGCGGCATTGACGGCTTCCGTATGGATGTGATCACGCAGGTTTCGAAGACTGTTGATAAGAACGGCAAGCTGCCGGGAGAAGACGGCTGCGAGATTGAGGATTATCCGGTTGGTGAGGAAGGCTATTCCAGCCCGTTCCCATGGTGCTCCGACGGTCCGCGCATCGACGAGTTCCTTGCCGAAATGCGCCGCGAAGTGTTCGAAGGCCGCGAAGGCTACATGAACGTCGGCGAAGCGCCGGGCATCACTCCGGCACGCAACGAGCATGTCACCGATCCGAAGAACGGCGAACTTGACATGCTGTTCCTGTTCGACCACGTGGGCATCGACCAGGAAGGTTCCAAGTGGAACACCGTGCCGTTCGAAGTCAAGAATCTGCGCGCCCGCCTCGCCGACCAGCAGGAGGCTGTGAAGAACGCCGGCTGGGCCAGCCTGTTCTTCTGCAACCATGATCAGCCGCGCGTCGTCTCCCGTTGGGGCAATGACACGGACCGTGAGTCGCGCGAGCTGAGCGCCAAGGCGTTCGGCATGCTGCTGCACATGCACCGCGGCACCCCTTACATTTACGAGGGCGAAGAGCTGGGCATGACCAACGCACACTTCACCACGCTCGAGCAGTACCGCGATCTGGAATCCATCAACGCCTACCGCCAGCGCGTGGAAGAAGCAAAATGCCAGTCCGCAGAATCGATGATGGCGGCGCTCGCGCTCATCGGCCGCGACAATTCGCGCACGCCGATGCAGTGGGATGCCTCCAGGTATGCAGGTTTCACCGCGCCGGACGCGGCGACGGAACCGTGGATCGGCGTCAATCCGAATCATGTCGAGATCAACGCAGCCGAGGAATTCGACGATCCCGGATCCGTGTACAGCTTCTACAAGAAGCTCATCGCCATGCGCCACAACAACGCGACCATCGCGACGGGCGAATGGAATCTGGTCGCGGCAGACAGCGAGCAGGTGTATTCCTTCACCCGTACCAGCGGCGACGACACGATTCTCGTCATCGTCAATCTCACTGATAGGACGGCGCAGGTGCCTGCTGAGGTCGCGCAACTGCTTGAGGATGGCGTGGGCGAGTCGCAGGTACTGCTCAGCACCTATGATGCTGTGCATAGCGTAAAGTCGGTCGCTCGCGGCGAGCTCGCTCGCTGGGAGGGGGTCGTGATTCAGCTCTGATCGATCTTTCCTATAAACTCTCTGCAAAAAGCGTTCGTGCGATTCATCACGGGATCGTACGAACGCTTTTTCTTTATTTGTATTGTGATTTATCAGATTATGTATTGCGATTATTCCTGATTGCTTGTGATTACTTTTCGCAAGCAATCTCACTTTTCATCGCGAAAGCCGCATGATAAGGCAGTTTCGGCAGACGTACGCTTACAATAACGCTCATGGAACAAAACGAGGTTCTCAAAGCATTGCAGCGCGATCACGCAGCTGAACTGAAACTAGCCGCCGAACGACTCAAGGGCACTGCGCGCCACACGGAAATCATTCCGTCCAAGGTGCTGTCCGACATGACCGGACATGAGATTCTGCTCAAGCCTGAGAATCTCCAGGTCACCGGATCGTTCAAGATTCGCGGCGCCTACAACAAGATCGCATCCCTGAGTGATGAGCAGCTGGCTCGCGGCATTGTCACCGCTTCCGCGGGCAACCATGCGCAGGGCGTGGCCTATGCGGCTCGCGAACGTGGTGCGAAGGCAACGATCTGCATGCCGCAGATCACTCCGCCGCTGAAGGTTGACGCCACCAAGGCGTACGGTGCAGACGTGGTGCTGTACGGCGAGGTGTTCGACGAATCCGCAGCCCGCGCCCAGGAATTGAGCGACACCGAAGGCATGATCTACGTGCCGCCATTCGACGATTACGAGGTGCTGTGCGGTCAGGGCACCATCGGCCTTGAAATCCTCGAAGACGTGCCGAACGTCACCGACGTGGTCGTACCGCTGGGCGGTGGCGGTCTTGGTGCCGGTGTGGCGCTCGCCATCAAGACGTTCAAGCCGGAAGTGCGCGTGATCGGCGCGATTCCGGAGGGTAGCCCAGCATGGAAGAATTCGCTGGCCGCAGGTCATGTGGTTGCCGCCGACCAGGTGCGCACGTCCGCCGAGGGCGTCGCCGTGAAGCGTCCGGGCGATCTCACGTTCGCGCTGCTCAACGAATTCCTTGACGACATCGTCACCGTGACCGAGCGTGACATCAACGAGATGATCCTGCTCATGCTCGAAAAGCACAAGCTGGTGGTTGAGGCTGCCGGCGCTGTGTCTCTGGCTGCGCTCGAGCACCTCAACCTGCGCTCGCGCAAGTTCGCTGAGGCGAAGGGTCCGCATGTGGTGGTGCCGATCATGTCTGGCGGTAATGAAGACACTGTGTCCATTGGCGCTGTGATTCAGAAGGGTATGATCACGCGTGGCCGCATCATGCATTTCGAGGTCGAGCTGCCCGATACCCCGGGACAGCTGGTGAAGGTCGCCACATTGCTGGCCGAGCAGCGTGCGAACGTTATCGCGCTGGATCACGACCAGTTCAAGGCGTCCAGCCATTACGCGAATGCCGTGGCTTTGGGCGTGACGGTTGAAACGAATGGTCCCGACCACATTGATCGTGTGCTCGAGGCATTGCGGGAAGCCGGTTTCCAGCCGAAGCGCATTTACTGATTTCAGTACCGTTTTTCAGTATTTGATAACCAATAAGGGTCTTGGAAAGCCTTGCGATGATTTCTGATTGTCGCAAAGCAATCCAAGACCCTTTTGTTGTTTATATTGCTTGACTAGCCGTTACGTCATTCGGATTTTTGTCGTTGAAAAATTCGGATTTTGGTAACGACCAACCAAAACCGGTGTAATTCCAACGATTTGTGCCGGTACTGCAAGACGTACGAGAAAACGTATTTACTGTGCGGCTTACTGCTCGGCGGTGATGGTTTCGTCGACGAGCTGCGGCAGGGCGACGGCGATATCGTCGTGGATAAGCCGGTCGGCCAACCGATCGTATTGCGTGCGTCCCATGTTCATAATGGTGATCGGCACGCCCGCCTCTGCGGCTATGGGCACGATGCTTGCCGCGGGCATGACTTCCAGCGTGGATCCGATGACCCACAGTTCGTCGGCCTGCGTTGCGAGTCGATACGATTTTTCGAGCGCGCCGTCCGGCAGCGCCTCGCCGAAGTAGACCACGTCGGTTTTGATGAGTCCGTTGCATGGCATGTTGCCGCTGTAGGGCAGTCTGCGATGGCAGTGCGGATCGGGTTCGTTGTCGAGATTCGCCATGATGTCGGCGGTGTCATATTTTGCATGGCACTTCATGCAGTGCGAGGTACCGATGGTGCCATGCAGATTGACGATGACGTCGCTGCTATTGCCGGCTTTTTCATGCAATGCGTCGAAGTTTTGTGTGGCGAGCAGCGTCAGCATGCCAGCCTGTTCCAGTTTGACGAGCGCTTTATGTGCGGTGCCCGGCTGTGCGGTCCACACGGGTGATTCCTTCTGCCAACGCCAGGAATACTTGCGATCTTCCTCGTGGCAAAGGAATGCTTCGATGTCATACACTTGCGTTTGTTCAGGGTGCTTAGTCCAGACGCCATCCGGTCCACGGAAGTCGGGAATACCTGCGGACGTGGAAATCCCCGCCCCCGTCAATACTGCGATCTTTTTGCTCATATCTTAGGTATAGCCGCACGACGTAACTTCTGATGTTTCACGTGAAACAGGGAACATCGGGCAATCAAATTCGAGAAAAGCAATCTTAATAATCATGCATGGAAAGGAATGAGAGGTGCATTATGACTACTGATATTGCACAAAACATTGCAGATGATGGCGCTGATGCGGCCGAGACTGCCGAAACGACCGAGACGGTTACGGCGATCGGGGCAATCGATATCGAATCGATGGTGGCGCCGCCGTCGCCGACACAGCTTGCCCCGATTCCGACGCCGCGAGCAGACTAAGTTCTTCCCGCACACTGATGAGTTTCCGGAAGGCTGCCAAGTGATTTCCGACTTGGACCAGGATGATTTCGGATATCCCGTGAATATCGAGCAGGTTACATACGTGACCCGTCAGCTGGCTGATGACAGCAGTGTTGATTTGCCGATGTGGGTGTTCACGCCTGGCGTTGACAATATGCCCGAGGGCGCAATGCCGGAAGGTGGTTGGCCAGTGATTGTGTTTGTGCGCGGTTCGGCATTCCACGAGCAGAATGTGACCGATTGCTCGAATTATTTCGTGCGTATTGCCGAGCAGGGGTATGTGGTGGCTGCGCTGAAGTATCGTCACAGCGATATTGCGCCGTTCCCCGCGCAGATGCAGGATTGCAAGACTGCGGTGCGTTTCATGCGCAAGAATGCCGAACGCTTCCATTGCAACAAGGATCGTATTGCGCTGTGGGGCGATTCTTCGGGCGGTCATACGGTGTTGATGGCTGGGTTCACTGGCAATCGCGCGCCTGATACGGATGCCTATGCCGAGGAAAGCGTCGAAGTGAACGCGATCGTGGATTGGCATGGCCCTACTGATTTCGCGAAGATGAACTTTTATCCGAGTTCGCAGAACCACAGTGATCCGCAGTGCCCGGAAGGTGTGGTGATTGATGGCGGTGACGTGCTTGAACATCCGGATTTGAGCGCCCCGGCTTCGCCTATGACTTATCTGAGTGCCGATATGCCCACTCCGTCAACGCTGATCATGCATGGTGGCCGCGATCAGTTGGTGCCGTTCAATCAGAGTTGTCGCCTGTATGCCACGTTGAAAGCGCTTGGCAAGGATGTGACGTTCTACAAGCTCGATAACGCCTGCCATGCCTGTTACGGATTCCGTAGCGCTCGCGCATTGCGTTTGGTGTTCGATTGGCTTTCCGATCGTCTGTGACTTGCTGTGATGCGCTGTTGATCTGCTGATTGCCGTGTTGTTGCGTTGTGTGACACGCGGCAATCAGCTTTTTCTGACGATTTTTGGGTTGTGCTGGAGTTGGTTTTGCGATTTATGGTGTAAGAAAGACGGATTTCGACACGCCGACGCTTTCCAGTGTTTGCAAGGGTCCGCGTCTTGTTTCGTCATGCCCGATTTGCGTGGAATGGGATTGTGCTGTAGGTTTATCTCTTGCTGCCGCTCGGCGAGTGGTTCCCCGGTTGGGGTGCCTCGAGGCGGGTGAGCGGTGGTGGTTTGAGAACTCAAGAGCGTATTTGTACTACTTCTTTATAGTCAATGATTGCCAGTTCATCGTCCGCTCGTTCGCGAGTGGCCGGGAGGCCTTGAAGGACGGTGAGGTTTTCGTGCGATGCGCCTTTCCTTATAAGGCGATCGTCAATTTTCTTGTTTTTGAGAGTCACATGTTGGCTTTCTGCAAAGTTTTTTTGTGGAGGGTTCGATTCTGGCTCAGGATGAACGCTGGCGGCGTGCTTAACACATGCAAGTCGAACGGGATCCATCAGGCTTTGCTTGGTGGTGAGAGTGGCGAACGGGTGAGTAATGCGTGACCGACCTGCCCCATACACCGGAATAGCTCCTGGAAACGGGTGGTAATGCCGGATGCTCCGACTCCTCGCATGGGGTGTCGGGAAAGATTTCATCGGTATGGGATGGGGTCGCGTCCTATCAGGTAGTCGGCGGGGTAACGGCCCACCGAGCCTACGACGGGTAGCCGGCCTGAGAGGGCGACCGGCCACATTGGGACTGAGATACGGCCCAGACTCCTACGGGAGGCAGCAGTGGGGAATATTGCACAATGGGCGCAAGCCTGATGCAGCGACGCCGCGTGCGGGATGACGGCCTTCGGGTTGTAAACCGCTTTTGATCGGGAGCAAGCCTTCGGGTGAGTGTACCTTTCGAATAAGCACCGGCTAACTACGTGCCAGCAGCCGCGGTAATACGTAGGGTGCAAGCGTTATCCGGAATTATTGGGCGTAAAGGGCTCGTAGGCGGTTCGTCGCGTCCGGTGTGAAAGTCCATCGCTTAACGGTGGATCTGCGCCGGGTACGGGCGGGCTGGAGTGCGGTAGGGGAGACTGGAATTCCCGGTGTAACGGTGGAATGTGTAGATATCGGGAAGAACACCAATGGCGAAGGCAGGTCTCTGGGCCGTTACTGACGCTGAGGAGCGAAAGCGTGGGGAGCGAACAGGATTAGATACCCTGGTAGTCCACGCCGTAAACGGTGGATGCTGGATGTGGGGCCCGTTCCACGGGTTCCGTGTCGGAGCTAACGCGTTAAGCATCCCGCCTGGGGAGTACGGCCGCAAGGCTAAAACTCAAAGAAATTGACGGGGGCCCGCACAAGCGGCGGAGCATGCGGATTAATTCGATGCAACGCGAAGAACCTTACCTGGGCTTGACATGTTCCCGACAGCCGTAGAGATATGGCCTCCCTTCGGGGCGGGTTCACAGGTGGTGCATGGTCGTCGTCAGCTCGTGTCGTGAGATGTTGGGTTAAGTCCCGCAACGAGCGCAACCCTCGCCCTGTGTTGCCAGCACGTCATGGTGGGAACTCACGGGGGACCGCCGGGGTCAACTCGGAGGAAGGTGGGGATGACGTCAGATCATCATGCCCCTTACGTCCAGGGCTTCACGCATGCTACAATGGCCGGTACAACGGGATGCGACACGGCGACGTGGAGCGGATCCCTGAAAACCGGTCTCAGTTCGGATTGGAGTCTGCAACCCGACTCCATGAAGGCGGAGTCGCTAGTAATCGCGGATCAGCAACGCCGCGGTGAATGCGTTCCCGGGCCTTGTACACACCGCCCGTCAAGTCATGAAAGTGGGTAGCACCCGAAGCCGGTGGCCTAACCCTTTGTGGATGGAGCCGTCTAAGGTGAGACTCGTGATTGGGACTAAGTCGTAACAAGGTAGCCGTACCGGAAGGTGCGGCTGGATCACCTCCTTTCTACGGAGTTTTTCAGGACGCCGGTCTGGCGTCCGTCGTGTGGCCCATGCGCCGGGGATGGTTCCCGGGTTCGTGTGGGCGTGCTGGTGTGGAAGAGATCGTTGGCTTCGCGGGTCCTTGGGGCCGGCGGGGAGTGGTGCGGATATGCTTTTGGGTTCCCGGACCGCCACCCGCATCCGTTTTGGGTGCGTGCGGTTTTCCGGATGCCCCTGGTGGGACGCCGTCGGCCTTGCGGGCCGCGGGTCGGGTCCGGTCGGGGCGCGTGGTGGTTTGAGAACTGGATAGTGGACGCGAGCAATGCGATGATGTGATGTCATCGTTTGCTTTATCGCGATTTCGCCAGGCTTCTTTTTTGGAGTCTGGTTTCGAGATCGATCGTTTTGTGATCATTTTTTACAGTGTGATGATTTGTCGTCTGGCGTTTGAAGCTATCATTGGGTTTTTTCGGGGCGTGTGCCGCCCTGAAGGGCGTATGGTGGATGCCTTGGCAGACAGTACCGATGAAGGACGTTTGAGGATGCGATAAGCCTCGGGGAGCCTCCAACATGGCTTCGATCCGAGGATTTCCGAATGGGGCAACCCGCCGGCCGTCATGGGCCGGCACGGAACCTTGTTGTTCCGGGGGTACGCAGGGAAGTGAAACATCTCAGTACCTGCAGGAAGGGATACTCCGTGAGTAGTGGCGAGCGAAAGCGGATCAGACCAAACCATGGGCGCGTGATACCCGTCGGGGGTTGCGTTCGTGGTGTTGCGGGAGCGTGTGTCCCGGTTCCGACGGACCGGGCGGGAGTCATAAAACGGCTTGCCAGGGGAACAGGCTTGAAGGCCTGGCCGCAGAGGGTGCCAGCCCCGTACCTGGAAGCTTGCCGTCTTCCGATCATGTGTCCCAAGTAGCGCGGGCCTCGTGGAATCCCGTGTGAATCGGCCCCGACCGTGGGGTAAGTCTAAGCATACCTGTCTGACCGATAGCGTACCAGTACCGTGAGGGAAAGGTGAAAAGCACCCCGGGAGGGGAGTGAAAGAGTTCCTGAAACCGTGCGCCTACAATCCGTCGGAGCCTCCTTGTGGGGTGACGGCGTGCCTATCGAAAAATGAGTCTGCGAGTCAGTGGTGCGTGGCGAGGCTAACCCGTGGTGGGGGAGCCGTAGCGAAGGCGAGTCTCAAAAGGCGTTTTGAGTCGCGCGCCCTGGACCCGAAGCGGGATGATCTAGCCCTGGGCAGGTTGAAGCGCGGGTAAGACCGCGTGGAGGACCGAACCCACCTGGGTTGAAAACCGGGGGGATGACCTGGGGCTAGGGGTGAAAGGCCAATCAAATTCCGTGATAGCTGGTTCTCTCCGAAATGCATTTAGGTGCAGCGTCGGTTGATTGCATCGCGGGGGTAGAGCTACTGGATGCTTGCGGGCCCGTGTCGGGTACCAATAGCAGCCAAACTCCGAATACCGTGGATGTGTATTCCGGCAGTGAGTCGGCGGGGGATAAGCTCCGTCGTCGAGAGGGAGACAGCCCAGATCGTCGTCTAAGGTCCCGAAGCGTGTGCTAAGTGGGAAAGGATGTGGAGTCGCATAGACAGCCAGGAGGTTGGCTCAGAAGCAGCCATCCTTGAAAGAGTGCGTAACAGCTCACTGGTCTAGTGGTTCCGCGCCGACAATGTAGCGGGGCTCAAGCACACCACCGAAGACGCGGCAGCGGCCTTTGCGGCCGTTGGGTAGGAGAGCGTCCCGCGTGGGGCGAAGCGGCCGGGGAACCGTGCCGTGGACCGCGCGGGAGTGAGAATGCAGACATGAGTAGCGAGAGACGGGTGAGGATCCCGTCCGCTGGATGACCAAGGGTTCCGGGGCCACGTTCGTCGTCCCCGGGTGAGTCGGGTCCTAAGGCGAGGCCGACAGGCGTAGTCGAATGGATGAACGGGTGGATATTCCCGTACCGGCGGCGTACCGTAAGAGCCGAACGGATGAGTACTAACCTCCGGTCGCGTGGCGTCGTTCCCTTCGGGGTTCGGGGTCCGCGGTCGTTGGGAGCGTAGTCCTGGTAGGCTAGCGCACAGGGGTGACACGGAATGGGAGCCGGCCGCGGAGGTGGTTTTCCGTGGTCAAGCACGCAGCCCGTCCCATAGGCAAATCCGTGGGACGCATAGGGTGAGGTGTGATGATGGGCGTCCTTTGGACGCGATATCCGGTGGTCCAGGCCGTCGAGAAAAGCCTCGGCGCGAGGGGCGTCGCCGCCCGTACCCCAAACCGACACTGGTGGTCAGGTAGAGAATACCAAGGCGATCGAGCGAATCCTGGTCAAGGAACTCGGCAAATCACTCCCGTGCCTTCGGTATAAGGGAGACCCCCGGGCGTGAAGAGGCTTGCCCTCGGAGCGTTGGGGGGTGGCACAGACCAGGGGGTAGCGACTGTTTACCAAAAACACAGGTGCATGCGAAGGCGCAAGCCGCTGTATATGCACTGACGCCTGCCCGGTGCCGGAAGGTTAAGAGGATCCGTCAGCCCCTTTTGGGGTGAAGCGGTGAATTCAAGCCCCGGTAAACGGCGGTGGTAACTATAACCATCCTAAGGTAGCGAAATTCCTTGTCGGGTAAGTTCCGACCTGCACGAATGGCGTAACGACTTCCCCACTGTCTCGACCAGGAGCTCGGCGAAATTGCAGTACGAGTAAAGATGCTCGTTAAGCGCAGAAGGACGAAAAGACCCCGGGACCTTTACTATACCTTGGTATTGGCGTTAGGCGCGGATTGTGTAGCATAGGCGGGAGGCTTCGAAGCATGGGCGCCAGCCCGTGTGGAGCCGCAAGGTGAAATACCGCTCTGTTCTCGTTTGACGTCTAACCTCGAACAGTCATCCTGTTCAGGGACAGTGCCTGGCGGGTAGTTTAACTGGGGCGGTTGCCTCCCAAAGAGTAACGGAGGCGCTCAAAGGTCCGCTCAGCCCGGTTGGCAATCGGGTTTCGAGTGTAATCGCACAAGCGGGCTTGACTGCGAGAACGACGGTTCGGGCAGGGACGAAAGTCGGAGATAGTGATCCGGTGCCGGCGCACGGGCGCGGCATCGCTCAACGGATAAAAGGTACCCCGGGGATAACAGGCTGATCATTCCCAAGAGTCCATATCGACGGGATGGTTTGGCACCTCGATGTCGGCTCGTCGCATCCTGGGGCTGGAGCAGGTCCCAAGGGTTCGGCTGTTCGCCGATTAAAGCGGCACGCGAGCTGGGTTCAGAACGTCGTGAGACAGTTTGGTCTCTATCCTCTGCGCTCGTTGGAATCCTGAGGAGGCCTGCCCATAGTACGAGAGGACCTGGGTGGACGGACCTCTGGTATGCCGGTTGTCGCGCCAGCGGCATGGCCGGTTGGCTACGTTCGGGAGGGATAACCGCTGAAAGCATCTAAGCGGGAAGCCTGCTCCAAGATTAGGATTCCTTGACGCTCCCCGGAGCGTCCGAAGCCCGCATGTTGAACACGTGTTCGATAGGCCGGAGGTGGAAGCCCCGCGAGGGGTGGAGCCGACCGGTACTAACGGGCGAACGCGGCACACTTTTTCCGACCCGCTTGTTGGGTCGGGTCTCGTCCTGTGGTGGTTTCTTTCGTTGGATGGCAAGGAGCATTGTTTCTTGTGGTCACGGAAACGATACCGGTGAAGCGTTTGGTTGCTCGCGTCCGTTGTCCGGTTCCCGGACCGCCACGATCGGAATCGTGGCGTGGTTCCGGTTCTGCCGGCCGATCCTTGTGGTTGGCCGTTATATTGGTTTTGCGGTGGTCATGGCCCAGGTGAGACGCCCGGTCCCTTTCCGAACCCGGAAGCTAAGGCCTGGTCGCGGCGATGGTACTGCACTCGAGAGGGTGTGGGAGAGTAGCACGCCGCCGCATTCAACTTATGGACCTTCCGGTCGAGCCCCATCGGGGTTCCCGGAAGGTCCTTTTTTATTCCCGCGCACGGGTGTCTTCCTCCATTCGGTGGAGGTTTTTGGACGCCGGAAGGACTGCCGGCGGGATGATTCCTCCAGTCACTGGGAGTCCCGGGACGCTGGGGGATCCCAGGAATTCCAGGGGAGCTTCCTGCCCTTATCCGATGGTGGAATAGACTGGGGAACTATGCATTATTTCGTACCCAAACGCTGCGTCGAATCGAACAAAATCATGTATCGCGACAAAGCGACGGCCCGGCAGGCCGCCGACCAGAGCTGGCGTGAACGCGGCACTGAACTATGGGTGTATCGGTGCGAATTCTGCGGAACCTGGCATCTCACACATCGCGATCCACAAGCGCTAAAAGGCGTTACCAATCGCTGTTGCAGTATCTTTTAATATCATTCGATATTGCTGACATTGCAACAAGAAATCTCAATAGAAGATTGCAAAAAAGATTGGCTATCATGCGATATGTGATAGCCAATCTTTTTGTATTTTTGGTGGAATATCAATCGCCATATATCGACAATATATTGCGATAATCCAAGAATATTTGATGATTAGTCGGTGATGTCGGCTTTGTAGAAGTTCACGTAGGAACGGCTCGGCGTCGGACCGCGCTGACCCTGATAATGCGAGCCGGTGCCTTGCGAACCGTACGGATGTTCGGCGGGGGAGCTGAGCTGGAAAAAGCACATCTGGCCGATCTTCATGCCCGGCCACAACTTCACCGGCAATGTCGACACATTCGACAATTCCAACGTGATATGACCCTCGAAACCAGGGTCGATGAAGCCTGCGGTGGAATGTGTGAGAATGCCCAAGCGGCCCAGTGAGCTCTTGCCTTCCAGGCGGGCGGCAATCGTCGGATCAAGCTTCACGTACTCCCACGTGGAACCCAATGCGAACTCACCCGGATGCAGAATCCACGGTTCGCCCGGAGCCACCTCGAACTGCTCGGTCAGCTCGCCCTGATTCTCAGCCGGATCGACATACGTGTACGCATGATTGTTGAACAGACGGAAGAAACGGTCCAAACGCACGTCAATGGAAGCGGGCTGCACCATTTCCGGGGTCCATGGATCGAGTGAAATATGACCTTCGGCCTGCGCGGCGAGAATGTCGCGATCGGACAGCAGCATCGAAACTCCTTATTGCCAGGCACGCGAATGTGCCGGTATGGCGCTCGCCAACATTCGAACGTTCGCATGGTTGAGCGTGCGAATGCCGGCAATTGCGAAATGATTATTAGCTGGCTCTAGTCTAACGCGGTATCGCTATATCGTGGCTTATATCGGGTTGTAACGATTGCCGTGTGCTTGGTACGCAAAATCCGTTGCATCGGATTTTTCTGCAGGATTTTTCTACGGGATTCTTCCGCAGGATTTCTTACAGGATTCCCGGCGCGATATCGTGCGCGGCAAGCCAGTCGCGCAAATCGCTGAATTCGTTGAGACTGACCGCATGATCGAGTCCACGGTAGCTTTTCGACGTGAGGAACGTATGCTCGTCCAGCCAAGCGGCGGTTGCGAAAAGCTCCGGCATCGGAATCACGGTATCGTTCTTGCCATAGCCGTAGAACACAGGAATATTCAATTCCGCGACATGACTGTCGGCCGGCGCGCTACCGGCGACGATTCCCGGCGCAAGGAAGCCGGAAAGCGAGATTGACGCGGCGTACCGTTCCGGATGGACGCGCAGCAGATGAATCGCCAGCAAACCGCCCTGCGAAAAACCGATCGGCACTACAGCGCGATCTTCGGGAACATTGCGCGCAACCCAATCGTCAATGGCTTGAGCGGCAGCATAAGCGTCTCGATCCAGATCTTCGCCGGACGGCACGCAATCATGGAACCACGAATACGCGCCCTGACCGAAACCGAATTCACCGGAACCAGCCTCCTGCAGCACGAGCGGCGCGCGCAACGACGCGAAATCGTTATAAGGAGCCACGTAACGCATCATGTCGGCCAAATCGGCCTCATTGGAGCCCCAACCGTGCAGGCAGAGGAACAGCGGGCGTCGTGGAGCCGCATTGCCGCCCCCGCGCGAATACTGTACGTGCGTGACCTGCAGCGGCTCGCCGAACCTCCCTGGAACCACCTGCGATTCGCGCCCGATCAGACTGGTCGGGGTGTTTGGGTTGCTGGAGTCGTGGGAATCACTGGTCTCGTGCTCGCGTATTTCACTCATGCCTCCAATATACCCGTTCCAGCGGGGCAATCCTCCCAGTCACTGGAAGGATTGGGACGTTGGGCGGCTTGCCAGCGGGGTGATTGTTCCAGTGAGTGGCGGTTTCTGGACTTTGAGTGAGCTGCCAGCGGGCGGATTCTCCCACTGGCTGGAGGAATCCACCCGTTGAGGGCAAAAAGAAACCCCGGTGGAGAGAAAACCACCGGGGAGAGAAAGGAGAGAGAAGAAGAAAGGGTTCAATTGTCGGGAACTGCTGTGGGTTCCTGGTCGGCTCTTTTGCTGACATCTCCTATATAAACAGACGATGCTGAGTACATGTCTGGTGTTTTCTGGGAAATATCTGAGAATTTCAATTCCCTCATGTTTTAGATTGTGGAATGGCCTCCAGTTTGCCGCCTTCCACGCCGTGTTCCGTTCCTACAGTTGTCTCGTCCCCCACGTTTCCACAGTTCGTCCGCAGACAAACTCGCTGCGGATCACCGGCTCACGCCAGCTTGCTGATCCCATCAGATCAGTTGGATGCTAGATCTGCGCGTCGGCGTCCACGCTCATCACATACACGTTGCGTCGCAGCTGCTTGGATTGCGCGCGCGTAATGTCACCCGCCTCGTACATGTCTTGGATCACACCCAGCTCGATACCGTAGCTTTCGCGCTTCACCTCTTCCGCCTGCGCCTGCGCCTCCGCGCTCGTGCCCACATTCGGGCGCGACCTCAGCGTAGCCTCGCCTCGTCGGTAATCCAGCAGCAGTGCCGAGCAATGTTCCGTATTGTACGTGTCGCGGCCCATCTCCTCATACAGGCGGTCGATCACATGTTCGATGGCATCCACCTGCACCGCGCGGGTGTGCGCGAACAGCTCGTCGTCGCTGAACAGCGGGGTAGTGCGGCGAATGCGGCTGTTCACACGCTTCACCACCGTGCCCAAACGCCTCTGCAACGCCCTGAAGCGGCCTTTGACTCGCCAGATGGTGCGTCCGGAATTATGTTCCGTTTCGATATGGCGCAGAGAGCTCATGATCTGGTCGAGCAGGCGCTCGCATGCTTCGATTTCCAGATCGTGCGCTGCCTTGTCGTCGTTCGTCGTCGCCTTGACTTTCGCCAGTCGCGCCTTGACGTATTCCTTCTCCCAGTTGAGCGCGTCGATCTGCAGTTGCATATACCCTTGCGGATCGATTTCTCCGATGCGCTGCTTCAGTCGTGTGATACGTTTCGTATACGAGTCGATGATCATCAGCACCGCACGACGATTGTCGGGTGTGACTCGTCCCGTCAGTTCCTCCACGGTCCGTCGCAGCACTTCGATGGTGATTTCGGTCATTTCCACGGAAGTGTCTTTATTGCGATTCGGCGCCAGCAGCGGCAGCAGGAAGTTGGCGAGCAGCAAGGTTACGACGATCACGCCACCTGCGATGAAGATCAGTTCGTCACGCATGGGGAACCACGCGCCTCCCGTAATGGTGTACGGGATCGTGAACATCAATGACAGGGTGATGGTGCCTTTCGGCCCGCCGAACGTCATGACCGCGGCCGAACGCCAACGTTGCGCCGTCATCTTGCGTCGCTTGCCGGTGACGGTATCTCGCGCGAGACGTAGCATCAATGAAATCCACAGGAATCGCATGATGATTACCACTGCGGAAACCGTAAGAATCGCAACCAGTAGCAGCCAATTGCTGACTTGCGGATCGTCCCAGCTTGCGCTCATCGCATTCGGCAGCAACATGCCAAGCAGAATGAACACCGTGCCGTTGAGCGTGAACGAGAATACCCCCCATACGCTTGACGAAACAATGTTGGTGCGAGCCACATTCGGGCCGATGCCGGTGCGATCGAAACGGATGATCAAACCGGCCGTCACCACCGAAAGAATGCCGGAAACATGCACCGCTTCCGCACCCAAATACAGAATGAACGGCAGGAACAATTCCATCAAAATACGGCTTGTGGTCGTCTCCCAGCCGAAAGATCGCAACGATTCAAATAACAGGTCGGCGACCATGCCTACTGCCAAGCCGAAAATGGCGCCGCCGAAGAATGAGAACACGAACTGTGCGGCCGAATCGCCCACTGTAAACACGCCACTGACGGCCGCCGCGATCGCGAACTGGAAGCCGACGATGCCGGACGCGTCGTTGAATAGCGATTCGCCTTTAAGTACGCTGGTTTGACGTTGCGTAAGCGCGGCTTCCTTGCCGAGCGACGATACGGCGACCGCGTCGGTCGGTCCAAGTGCGGCGCCGAGCGCCAGTGCCGCGGCAAGGGGAATTGCGGGCCATACGGCATGCAGTGCGAAACCAACGGCCACCATGGTTGCGATCGCTAGTCCAATTGCCAATGAAAGCGACAATGTAACGGATTTCAGCAGCTCGCTTTTGTCGATTTCATGCGCTTCCAAATACAGTAGCGGCGCGATGAACAGCACCATGAACAGTTCCGGATCGAGCGTGACGTTCGGGAAAAACGGCAATTGCGACGCCAGCGCACCCAACGCGATCTGCACGAGCGGTGTGGAAACCTTGGGAATGAAACGGCTGAGGAATGAAGATAGTACGACGGCGGCGATAATACATACAATCAACTCGAATGCCGCCAACGTGCCTCCTTTGCGCGCATTTTCCAAACCCTTCCAGCCTACCAAGAGGTATTTATGGGCGTGTTTCGTCTTTTGCTTCACGCGAGCAACCGTATAGTGGCGGGTATGCAGTGGAGTGACGACATGGAGCTGGCGATTGAATTGGCCCGCGAGGCCGCCGCGGAAGGCGAGGTACCGGTCGGTGCCGTCGTGCTTGACGCTGGGGGAGCGGTGATCGGCAGTGGCCGTAATCTGCGCGAGGCGCACGCCGATCCGTTGGCGCACGCCGAGGTCAAGGCCATGACGCAGGCCGCTCGGTCGCTTGGTACGTGGAATCTTGCCGATTGCACGTTGATTGTTACCTTGGAGCCGTGCCCGATGTGCGCCGGCGCGTGCCTGCAAACGCATGTCGGACGAATCGTGTTCGGCGCGTGGGATGCCAAGTTGGGTGCATGCGGTTCGATTTGGGACATTCCTCGCGACCCGCATGTCGGTCATGTTCCGGAAGTTATCGGCGGCGTTCGTGAATCGGAATGCGCACGATTGATGACTGATTTTTTCGCTGGAAAACGATAATTGCGATTTTGTAGTCGCAAAAACGTAAGAAATATTGAAATGCCAAGTAAATCTTGGTAAAGATGATTGCGATTTCAACGGTAATGTTTACGTAATAATATTTCTTGCGATTCTATGGTCGCAAGAAATACTTTCCGACCGAAAGAAACACGCTCGGCGACGTCAACAAATGAAGCTTGTCATACCATCGAAGGTGACAGTACAAGGCAATCGCAATATGTAAAGGATGCTGCAATGACGCTCATTCAGACCTTCCATGGCAACGCTACCAACGGTACCGAACTCACTGCGGTCTACGCCGAACAGCCAGCCGCAAACGTGGCGTTCGCGCTCGTATTCCCCGGCAATGATCTGCCGCGACTCGTGCATTGGGGTCGCCCGCTCGCAGCCCCGGCAACCGTGATCGACATGTTCGACGCGCAAATGCCACAGCGTGTTTCTGGCGCACTCGACTACACCTCATGGCCGAGCGTGCTGCCCACGCAATCCGAATCCTGGATCGGCGCAACCCGCTTTGATGTGCGTCGCGACGGCGTGGAACTGTTCTGCAAGTTCGCAGTCAGCAACATCACCGCCGAAACCGTGGCGGCTGGCAAAACCTACGTCATGGGCGAAAAAGACGGATACCCGAACTGGAGCGTGGCCGACGAACCCAAGCAAACCCCAACCGTCACCGTCACCGCCGAAGACGAGGAACAGCATGTGAAACTCATCTGGACCTGCGAACTCGACGAAACCGGCCTCATCCGCCAGAACGCCGAAGTCGTGAACACCGGCGAAGGCCAGCTCGAAGTCGGCAAGATCGAACTCGCATTCACCGTGCCGGCCGACGCCAACGAAATCCTCACCACCACCGGCCACCATCTGCGCGAACGCTCCCCGCAGCGCCAGGACTTCACCCTCGGCCGCTTCGCCAAAGCATCCATGGCCGGACGCCCAGACTTCGATGCCACCCTGCTGCTCAGCGTCGGCGAAAAAGGCTTCGGCTTCACGCACGGCAACGTCTACTCCGCACACGTGGCATGGAGCGGTAACAGCGTGCTCTCCGCGGAACGCCTGCCATACACCAGCGGCGTGATCGGCGGCGGCGAAGTACTGTTCGGCGGCGAAATCAGCCTCGCCAATGGAGAGTCCTACACCACCCCATGGCTCATCGGCTCCTACGGCGAAGGCCTCAACGAAGTCGCAGCCCGCTTCCACAGCTACATTCGCCGAGTGCACCGCGACTGGCTTGCTGAACACAACATCGCGCCCAAGCCGCGCCCGGTCATTCTCAACACATGGGAAGCCGTCTACTTCAACCACGATTATGACACCCTCACCGCACTCGCCGACAAGGCCGTGGAAAGTGGTGTGGAACGCTTCGTCGTGGACGATGGCTGGTTCGGCTCCCGCCGCGACGACACCTCCGGCCTCGGAGATTGGCAGATTTCGCAGGACGTGTGGCCCGACGGCGACAAGTCGCTCAAGGCGCTTGCCGATTACGTGCACGGCAAGGGACTCGAATTCGGTCTGTGGTTCGAACCGGAAATGGTCAACCCTGATTCCGACCTGTTCCGCGCACACCCCGACTGGGTGTTGAAGCCCACCGAAGGCCGTCTGCCCATGCAAGGACGTACCCAGCAGGTCGTGGACCTGACCAATCCGGACGCCTACGACTACATTTACGGCGCAATGGACAAGCTCGTCGGCGAACTCGGCATCGACTACATCAAGTGGGATCACAACAAACTCGTCACCGAAGCCGTCTCCCCGCGCACCGGACGCCCGGCAGTGCACCAGCAGACGCTCGCCGTATATCGCATTTTCACTGATCTGAAGGCCGCGCATCCAGGACTTGAAATCGAAAGCTGCTCTTCCGGCGGTGGCCGCGTGGACCTCGGCATCCTCGAAGTGGCCGACCGCATTTGGGGATCCGACTGCGTCGACCCGGTGGAACGCGCCGACATCCAGCGCTACACCTCGTTGCTCGTGCCGCCGGAAATGATCGGCGAACATGTGGGCGCATCCCCGGCGCACTCCACGCACCGCGCCACCACGCAGGAACTGCGTATGGCCATGGCCTTCTTCGGACACATGGGCATCGAATGGAACCTGCTCAAGGAACCGCAGGAAGATATCGACAAGCTCGCCGAATGGGTCGCCGAATTCAAGAAGCATCGCGAATGGTTCGCCGTCGACACAGTCGTGCATTCCGACGCAGCCGATCCGGCAGTGCGCTTGGACGGTGTGGTCATGCCTAACCAAGCGGCCGCCATCTACCGTTTCACCCAGCTCACCACCTCGCAGACCTACCCGGCCGCGCCGGCACGCCTGCCCGGACTCGACCCTGACAAGGTGTATGAGGTGTCGCCGCTTGACGTGAGCCTCGATCTCGCCAAGCAAGACATCGCCAACGGACAGAGCCCGCTCGGCTGGTGGAAGGCCGGAGGCGTGAGGATGACCGGACGCGCGCTCGCCACGTACGGCATCCGCCCGCCGGCACTGCACCCGGCGCAAGCAGTCCTTTTCAAGGCCGTGCTTGCGCCCGTCGAGAGCGCTGAATAAGCCGTAATCGCATAACAAAAATCCTCCCTGAAACAAAGGGGAGGATTTTTTGTATTGCAAGACAATCAATCGCAATCAATCGCAATCAATCAGCCAACATATTGCCGAATTGCCTGTGATGCGGCCGCCTTGGCCCACAAAGCCCAATCGTGGTCGGGAATTTCAAAATCCACTGGCGCGGCCTGGCTATGCCGATACATGTTGATGCCGTTGCGCAAGTCGTCAATGCCGAATTTTGCGATGAACGACGATTCTCCGGCGATCATGATTTTGTCTGGCATGGCAAGATTGGCGATGGTCGCCACCAGGGTGCCGAGACGGAAGCAGGTGCGGTTCACCAGATTCGTCGCTTGCGGTTTGTTCGCGCGTGCGTCACGTGCGAAATCGTCGAATGATGCGGGATGTCCGATGATTTGCGAATATTCCGCCGCGATCGAGTTGTCGGACAGGCATTGCGCGCATCCCCTGTGTCCGGAAACACAACGCGGCCCATCCGGATCGACCAGAATATGCCCGACCAAACCGTAACTTTTATCCGGACAGCTTACCAGCTCGCCGTTGACTGTCAACGAATAGCCGACGCCCGCGCCGAACGTCAGCACCGCGAAGCTATTCAATCCAACGCCCGGTCCAAACAGGCAGGCGTCAACCACCAACGAATCGATATCGTTGTAAATTCCGGTAGGCAATCCGGTCGCCTCACGAACCATGACGGAAAGTTCCACGGGCTGCGACCAGTGCATGAACGGTGCGAACGTCACCACGGTACCGTCGACAATATGCCCGCCAAGCGAGATTCCCACAGCGCACGGTTTCGGCCAGCCCGCCATCTCCGCCTCGTCGGAACAGTCGGTCGTCAGTTGTTTGATCAGCGCGACCACGGTCTGCGGGGAAGCGTCTTCGATTTTCAGATCATGGCATCCGGTGATGATCTGCCCGATTGCGTTGACCGCAACTGCCGAAATATGCGTCGCGTTGATTTTCATGCCAACGAAAGATCGCGCATTCGCAATCACCTGCAATCCGGTTTGCGGGCGGCCGCGACGTTCCGTATTTTCTTTCTGCACGAAACCTTTCGGCAGTTTGCCGGCCTTGCCGGATGGCATCGGCGTCTCCTCAATCACGCCCGCATAAATCAGATCGCTGGTAATTCGGGAAACAGCACCCTGCGAAAGTCCTAAAATCTGCGCCAACGTAATGCGTGAAATCGGACCATATTTCATGATGCAAGCCGCGACTTTATGGGTATATTCCGAGCCTTCAAACCACTGTGGCAGAGGTGAAACCGCCATCTGAACCATCCTTCGTGCTCCCGTTCGCGCACATCGTGCGTCAAATTACTTTCTCAGAGTAACAAAATCTCGTCGTTTTTGTTTTCCGCCCCGCACAGGCGCGCTGAGCTGGGAATGAAAACTGCCCCCTTCTATAATTCTCAGTAACGGTGGTGTGGTAAGGAAGCCGCTCCACCGTAATAGAGAAAAGATACAAAGGAGTCGAGAATGAAACCTGATTCCACCACTAGTGTAGGTAAATTCAGGAGGATTGTATACCGCGCTCTTACGGCCGCATGCGCAATCGCGTTGACGGCCGGCCTTGCAGGTTGCGGCAACAGCACCGCTGGAACCGTCACTTTGGATTTCTTCCAATTCAAAGCCGAAGCGGCGGACTGGTTCACCGCAAAAGCAAAGGAATTTGAGAAAACCCATCCCAACATCAAAGTCAACGTCAACAATTCGTCCGACGCAACCACCGATCTGCGTACGCGACTGGTGAAAAATCGTGAACCCGACGTCATCACCATCAATGGCGACATTAATTTCGGCATGCTCGCCGAAGCGGGTGTTTTCCACGATTTCACCGACGATGACATCGTCGACGAACTCAATCCAGGCATGGTGAACATCGCCAAGAGCCTTGTACAAACCAACGACGAATCCAAGAAGCGCCTGTACGGCCTGCCGTATGCGGGCAACGCGTCCGGCTACATCATCAACGCCGACGTGTGGGAGGAAGCGGGCGAGGATCCCGACAATCCACCGCAGACGTGGAGCGAATTCATCGACCTGCTGCAACGCTTCAAGAGCAAGGGCATTGTACCGATCGAAGCGAGCACCGCCGATCCGTGGACACTCCAGGCGCCGCTGGCGTCACTCAACTCCACGCTGGTGCCGGAATCCGAATATCTTTCCCTCAAAGACGGATCGAAGAAATTCTCCGACCTGTGGGGCACTGTCAGCGATCAGCTGGTCGAGATCTACCAGAACTACACGCAGAAGAATCCGGCCGTCACTTACCAGCAGGCCACGCAGGATCTGGCCGCAGGCAAAGCCGCGATTCTGCCACTCGGCACCTACGCGATTCCGCAGATCCGACTCATCAACAGCGATGCCAACCTGCGGTTCGCGCAAATGCCGGCAACCGACGATGCCAGCGAACAGCAGCTCACGGCAGGCGATGACGTGATTCTGACCATGGGTGCGCACACCAAGCATGAGAAGGAAGCGCGCGAATTCATCGACTTCCTGATGAACGACGAAAACATCAAGGACTACTCCAAGCGGCAGTCCGCATTTACCCCCTACAAAGACACGTATGTGGGCGATGAAGCGCTGAACGGTGTGCTCGACTTCTACCGGGCGGGCAAACTGGCCGACTTCTGCGACCATTACGTGCCAGCCAGCATCAACCTCGCAGGCTTCCTGCAGACGCTGGTTCAGTCGGGCAACACCGAAAAATTCCTGAACAGCGTGCAATCCGAATATGACAAGATCGAAGCCAGAAACTTCAGGTGAGAGGAGGAACGGACATGACTACCGCACATACTGCAAATACTGCGAAGAACTCGGCAGAAAATTCCAAGAATAAGGTTTCGAAATATTCCAAGCGCAAGGTCGATCCGGCATTTTATTGGATGACCGTTCCGGCTGTGATTCTGGTGTCCATCTTCCTGTATTGGCCGTTCCTGCAGGGCGCGGCATACTCGTTCACCAATTCGCAGGGTTATGGTGATTTCAAATTCATCGGATTGAAGAATTATATTGCGATGTTCCAGGATTCTCGCGTCGGTCACGCGTACCTGTTCACTATTCTCATCGCAATTTTGATTACGATCGGCACGAATTTTCTTGGCATGTTCCTTGCGGTGCTGCTGAATTCGAAAATCGCGTTCAAAAACGGATTCCGTGCGATCTTCTTCATTCCGTACACCTTGTCGGTGTTGGTGATCGGCTATGTGTTCAAGTACATTTTCATGACGCCGCTGCCGGCGCTCGGTCAGGCGCTGCATATTGATTGGCTGTCGACGTCAATGATTTCCAATCCGGATTTGGCATGGTTCCCGATTGTGTTCCTGTCAATCTGGCAGGGCGTGGCCTACTCCACGCTGCTGTATTTGGCTGGCCTACAGACCATCGACAACGAGATTTATGAGGCGGCTGCGATCGATGGCGTGAGCGCTTGGCAGAACTTCTGGCAGATCACCTTCCCGCTGATCGGCCCGTTCTTCACCATCAACATGGTGTTGAGCCTCAAGAATTCGCTCGGCGCGTTCGACCAGATCATGGCATTGACCAAGGGCGGCCCGGATTCCAAGACCGAAACCGTCTCGTATCTGATCTTCCAGAACGGCCTTGGCAATGGCGAATACTCCTACCAGATGGCGAACGCGGTCACGTTCTTCATCGTGCTGGCAATCCTGGCCTTCGTGCAGCTGAAGTTCTTCAGCGGCAAGGAGAAGGTCTGAGCAAGGGTCTGAAAGTCTGAAGGTAAAGAGGAAATATCATGACTAGCGCAACTGTTGCAAAGACTGCAGCCAAGACTACTCAATCGCAGGCAAAGCCGGAGAAAATCCGCAGGGATCATAAGGTCAACTGGTGGCTGACCGCGGCTGTGGCCGTGTTGAGCCTTACCGTGCTCGTGCCGTTGTATTTCGCTGTGGTCACCGCGTTGAAGACTCCGAGCGAGGCTGGTACGTTCAGCTTGCCGACCACATGGGAATGGCATAATTTCGCCGATGCGTGGAATAAGGTGAACTATCCGAAGGCCGCGCTTAATTCCGCAATCATCACCGTGTGCGCGGTGGTGTTGACGCTGCTGACGAACACGTTCGTCGCGTATGCTGTGGCAAGGAATATGGATAAGCGATTCTTCCGTTTCCTGTACTACTTCTTCCTTGCGATGATGTTCGTGCCGTTCACGGTGATCATGCTTCCGATTGCGAAGGAAATGGGTTCGCTGCATCTTGATAATCAGCTTGGTTTGATTATTTTGTACACGATTCTCGGTATTGGTACGAATCTGTTTATTGCGATTGGTTTCATTCGTTCGATTCCGATTTCGTTGGAAGAGGCGGCTCGTATCGACGGTGCTTCCACCTGGCGTATTTTCTGGACGATCATTTTCCCGCTGATGGGTCCGATTAATGCCACGATTGCGATTTTGACCGCACTGTGGGCTTGGAACGACTTCCTGCTGCCGTTGATCACGCTGACCGATCAGAGCAATCAGACGATTCCGCTCGCACAGTACGTGTTCCAAAGCCAGTTCACGTCGAACTATCCGATGGCCTTCGCGTCCTACCTGATGGCCATGGCTCCGGTCCTCATCGTCTACATCTTCGCCCAGAAGTGGGTCGTCGGTGGAGTGATGAGGGGAGCCGTTAAGTGAGCAGCCCAGTGGTCTGTTCATAGGCTCTCCCTGAGCGAGCCGATAGGCGAGTGAAGGCAGGGACAACGCGGCCGTAGGCCGTCCGTTCAGGAAGTAACACTTCACAGCACCGAGCGGGACTGGCCTATCCCACTCCCCAGCGCGGGACGTTCCATTTCCCTTTCTGGAACGTCCCGCGTTTTTATTTTTGCGGATTGGTTTTTCGCGTCCGTAAGAAGCGTATTCTTTTCTTGCTTTGCACAACTCGCCGCGGGAAAGAAAGAAAAACAGGGTTGCATACCATAGGGGAGTAGGCAAAATCGATCTTCTGCATGAAGCTGACATGAGCTGAAAACGGGCAGAGTCAGTCACGAAAGATCGAACGAAAATCCAACAAACGTCAAGCAAAGGAGCTCCACGACATGACGAATTTCAATCGTTCCACCCTTCCCGACACCGTGCGTTCCAACGGCGCGACCCCGAACCCGTGGTGGGCCAACGCGGTGGTGTATCAGGTGTATCCTCGTTCCTTCCAAGACACGAACGGCGACGGCATCGGCGATCTGAAGGGCATCACCAGCCGTCTTGACTATCTGGCCGATCTTGGCGTGGACGTGGTGTGGTTGAGCCCGGTCTACAAGTCGCCGCAGGACGACAACGGCTACGATATTTCCGATTATCAGGATATCGATCCGCTGTTCGGCACCTTGGAGGATATGGACGAGCTGCTTGCCGAAGCGCACAAGCGCGGTCTGAAGATCGTGATGGATTTGGTGGTCAACCACACGTCCGACGAGCATGCTTGGTTCCAGGCTTCCCGCGACAAGGACGATCCGCATGCCGACTGGTATTGGTGGCGTCCAGCCAGGCCGGGGCATGAGCCGGGCACTCCGGGTGCCGAGCCGAACCAGTGGGGTTCCTATTTCGGCGGTTCCGCTTGGGAGTACGATCCGAAGCGCGGCGAGTATTTCTTCCACCAGTATTCCAAGAAGCAGCCGGATTTGAATTGGGAGAATCCGGAAGTGCGCAAGGCCGTCTACAAGATGATGAATTGGTGGATGGATCGCGGCATTGACGGCTTCCGTATGGATGTGATCACGCAGGTTTCGAAGACTGTTGATAAGAACGGCAAGCTGCCGGGAGAAGACGGCTGCGAGATTGAGGATTATCCGGTTGGTGAGGAAGGCTATTCCAGCCCGTTCCCATGGTGCTCCGACGGTCCGCGCATCGACGAGTTCCTTGCCGAAATGCGCCGCGAAGTGTTCGAAGGCCGCGAAGGCTACATGAACGTCGGCGAAGCGCCGGGCATCACTCCGGCACGCAACGAGCATGTCACCGATCCGAAGAACGGCGAACTTGACATGCTGTTCCTGTTCGACCACGTGGGCATCGACCAGGAAGGTTCCAAGTGGAACACCGTGCCGTTCGAAGTCAAGAATCTGCGCGCCCGCCTCGCCGACCAGCAGGAGGCTGTGAAGAACGCCGGCTGGGCCAGCCTGTTCTTCTGCAACCATGATCAGCCGCGCGTCGTCTCCCGTTGGGGCAATGACACGGACCGTGAGTCGCGCGAGCTGAGCGCCAAGGCGTTCGGCATGCTGCTGCACATGCACCGCGGCACCCCTTACATTTACGAGGGCGAAGAGCTGGGCATGACCAACGCACACTTCACCACGCTCGAGCAGTACCGCGATCTGGAATCCATCAACGCCTACCGCCAGCGCGTGGAAGAAGCAAAATGCCAGTCCGCAGAATCGATGATGGCGGCGCTCGCGCTCATCGGCCGCGACAATTCGCGCACGCCGATGCAGTGGGATGCCTCCAGGTATGCAGGTTTCACCGCGCCGGACGCGGCGACGGAACCGTGGATCGGCGTCAATCCGAATCATGTCGAGATCAACGCAGCCGAGGAATTCGACGATCCCGGATCCGTGTACAGCTTCTACAAGAAGCTCATCGCCATGCGCCACAACAACGCGACCATCGCGACGGGCGAATGGAATCTGGTCGCGGCAGACAGCGAGCAGGTGTATTCCTTCACCCGTACCAGCGGCGACGACACGATTCTCGTCATCGTCAATCTCACTGATAGGACGGCGCAGGTGCCTGCTGAGGTCGCGCAACTGCTTGAGGATGGCGTGGGCGAGTCGCAGGTACTGCTCAGCACCTATGATGCTGTGCATAGCGTAAAGTCGGTCGCTCGCGGCGAGCTCGCTCGCTGGGAGGGGGTCGTGATTCAGCTCTGATCGATCTTTCCTATAAACTCTCTGCAAAAAGCGTTCGTGCGATTCATCACGGGATCGTACGAACGCTTTTTCTTTATTTGTATTGTGATTTATCAGATTATGTATTGCGATTATTCCTGATTGCTTGTGATTACTTTTCGCAAGCAATCTCACTTTTCATCGCGAAAGCCGCATGATAAGGCAGTTTCGGCAGACGTACGCTTACAATAACGCTCATGGAACAAAACGAGGTTCTCAAAGCATTGCAGCGCGATCACGCAGCTGAACTGAAACTAGCCGCCGAACGACTCAAGGGCACTGCGCGCCACACGGAAATCATTCCGTCCAAGGTGCTGTCCGACATGACCGGACATGAGATTCTGCTCAAGCCTGAGAATCTCCAGGTCACCGGATCGTTCAAGATTCGCGGCGCCTACAACAAGATCGCATCCCTGAGTGATGAGCAGCTGGCTCGCGGCATTGTCACCGCTTCCGCGGGCAACCATGCGCAGGGCGTGGCCTATGCGGCTCGCGAACGTGGTGCGAAGGCAACGATCTGCATGCCGCAGATCACTCCGCCGCTGAAGGTTGACGCCACCAAGGCGTACGGTGCAGACGTGGTGCTGTACGGCGAGGTGTTCGACGAATCCGCAGCCCGCGCCCAGGAATTGAGCGACACCGAAGGCATGATCTACGTGCCGCCATTCGACGATTACGAGGTGCTGTGCGGTCAGGGCACCATCGGCCTTGAAATCCTCGAAGACGTGCCGAACGTCACCGACGTGGTCGTACCGCTGGGCGGTGGCGGTCTTGGTGCCGGTGTGGCGCTCGCCATCAAGACGTTCAAGCCGGAAGTGCGCGTGATCGGCGCGATTCCGGAGGGTAGCCCAGCATGGAAGAATTCGCTGGCCGCAGGTCATGTGGTTGCCGCCGACCAGGTGCGCACGTCCGCCGAGGGCGTCGCCGTGAAGCGTCCGGGCGATCTCACGTTCGCGCTGCTCAACGAATTCCTTGACGACATCGTCACCGTGACCGAGCGTGACATCAACGAGATGATCCTGCTCATGCTCGAAAAGCACAAGCTGGTGGTTGAGGCTGCCGGCGCTGTGTCTCTGGCTGCGCTCGAGCACCTCAACCTGCGCTCGCGCAAGTTCGCTGAGGCGAAGGGTCCGCATGTGGTGGTGCCGATCATGTCTGGCGGTAATGAAGACACTGTGTCCATTGGCGCTGTGATTCAGAAGGGTATGATCACGCGTGGCCGCATCATGCATTTCGAGGTCGAGCTGCCCGATACCCCGGGACAGCTGGTGAAGGTCGCCACATTGCTGGCCGAGCAGCGTGCGAACGTTATCGCGCTGGATCACGACCAGTTCAAGGCGTCCAGCCATTACGCGAATGCCGTGGCTTTGGGCGTGACGGTTGAAACGAATGGTCCCGACCACATTGATCGTGTGCTCGAGGCATTGCGGGAAGCCGGTTTCCAGCCGAAGCGCATTTACTGATTTCAGTACCGTTTTTCAGTATTTGATAACCAATAAGGGTCTTGGAAAGCCTTGCGATGATTTCTGATTGTCGCAAAGCAATCCAAGACCCTTTTGTTGTTTATATTGCTTGACTAGCCGTTACGTCATTCGGATTTTTGTCGTTGAAAAATTCGGATTTTGGTAACGACCAACCAAAACCGGTGTAATTCCAACGATTTGTGCCGGTACTGCAAGACGTACGAGAAAACGTATTTACTGTGCGGCTTACTGCTCGGCGGTGATGGTTTCGTCGACGAGCTGCGGCAGGGCGACGGCGATATCGTCGTGGATAAGCCGGTCGGCCAACCGATCGTATTGCGTGCGTCCCATGTTCATAATGGTGATCGGCACGCCCGCCTCTGCGGCTATGGGCACGATGCTTGCCGCGGGCATGACTTCCAGCGTGGATCCGATGACCCACAGTTCGTCGGCCTGCGTTGCGAGTCGATACGATTTTTCGAGCGCGCCGTCCGGCAGCGCCTCGCCGAAGTAGACCACGTCGGTTTTGATGAGTCCGTTGCATGGCATGTTGCCGCTGTAGGGCAGTCTGCGATGGCAGTGCGGATCGGGTTCGTTGTCGAGATTCGCCATGATGTCGGCGGTGTCATATTTTGCATGGCACTTCATGCAGTGCGAGGTACCGATGGTGCCATGCAGATTGACGATGACGTCGCTGCTATTGCCGGCTTTTTCATGCAATGCGTCGAAGTTTTGTGTGGCGAGCAGCGTCAGCATGCCAGCCTGTTCCAGTTTGACGAGCGCTTTATGTGCGGTGCCCGGCTGTGCGGTCCACACGGGTGATTCCTTCTGCCAACGCCAGGAATACTTGCGATCTTCCTCGTGGCAAAGGAATGCTTCGATGTCATACACTTGCGTTTGTTCAGGGTGCTTAGTCCAGACGCCATCCGGTCCACGGAAGTCGGGAATACCTGCGGACGTGGAAATCCCCGCCCCCGTCAATACTGCGATCTTTTTGCTCATATCTTAGGTATAGCCGCACGACGTAACTTCTGATGTTTCACGTGAAACAGGGAACATCGGGCAATCAAATTCGAGAAAAGCAATCTTAATAATCATGCATGGAAAGGAATGAGAGGTGCATTATGACTACTGATATTGCACAAAACATTGCAGATGATGGCGCTGATGCGGCCGAGACTGCCGAAACGACCGAGACGGTTACGGCGATCGGGGCAATCGATATCGAATCGATGGTGGCGCCGCCGTCGCCGACACAGCTTGCCCCGATTCCGACGCCGCGAGCAGACTAAGTTCTTCCCGCACACTGATGAGTTTCCGGAAGGCTGCCAAGTGATTTCCGACTTGGACCAGGATGATTTCGGATATCCCGTGAATATCGAGCAGGTTACATACGTGACCCGTCAGCTGGCTGATGACAGCAGTGTTGATTTGCCGATGTGGGTGTTCACGCCTGGCGTTGACAATATGCCCGAGGGCGCAATGCCGGAAGGTGGTTGGCCAGTGATTGTGTTTGTGCGCGGTTCGGCATTCCACGAGCAGAATGTGACCGATTGCTCGAATTATTTCGTGCGTATTGCCGAGCAGGGGTATGTGGTGGCTGCGCTGAAGTATCGTCACAGCGATATTGCGCCGTTCCCCGCGCAGATGCAGGATTGCAAGACTGCGGTGCGTTTCATGCGCAAGAATGCCGAACGCTTCCATTGCAACAAGGATCGTATTGCGCTGTGGGGCGATTCTTCGGGCGGTCATACGGTGTTGATGGCTGGGTTCACTGGCAATCGCGCGCCTGATACGGATGCCTATGCCGAGGAAAGCGTCGAAGTGAACGCGATCGTGGATTGGCATGGCCCTACTGATTTCGCGAAGATGAACTTTTATCCGAGTTCGCAGAACCACAGTGATCCGCAGTGCCCGGAAGGTGTGGTGATTGATGGCGGTGACGTGCTTGAACATCCGGATTTGAGCGCCCCGGCTTCGCCTATGACTTATCTGAGTGCCGATATGCCCACTCCGTCAACGCTGATCATGCATGGTGGCCGCGATCAGTTGGTGCCGTTCAATCAGAGTTGTCGCCTGTATGCCACGTTGAAAGCGCTTGGCAAGGATGTGACGTTCTACAAGCTCGATAACGCCTGCCATGCCTGTTACGGATTCCGTAGCGCTCGCGCATTGCGTTTGGTGTTCGATTGGCTTTCCGATCGTCTGTGACTTGCTGTGATGCGCTGTTGATCTGCTGATTGCCGTGTTGTTGCGTTGTGTGACACGCGGCAATCAGCTTTTTCTGACGATTTTTGGGTTGTGCTGGAGTTGGTTTTGCGATTTATGGTGTAAGAAAGACGGATTTCGACACGCCGACGCTTTCCAGTGTTTGCAAGGGTCCGCGTCTTGTTTCGTCATGCCCGATTTGCGTGGAATGGGATTGTGCTGTAGGTTTATCTCTTGCTGCCGCTCGGCGAGTGGTTCCCCGGTTGGGGTGCCTCGAGGCGGGTGAGCGGTGGTGGTTTGAGAACTCAAGAGCGTATTTGTACTACTTCTTTATAGTCAATGATTGCCAGTTCATCGTCCGCTCGTTCGCGAGTGGCCGGGAGGCCTTGAAGGACGGTGAGGTTTTCGTGCGATGCGCCTTTCCTTATAAGGCGATCGTCAATTTTCTTGTTTTTGAGAGTCACATGTTGGCTTTCTGCAAAGTTTTTTTGTGGAGGGTTCGATTCTGGCTCAGGATGAACGCTGGCGGCGTGCTTAACACATGCAAGTCGAACGGGATCCATCAGGCTTTGCTTGGTGGTGAGAGTGGCGAACGGGTGAGTAATGCGTGACCGACCTGCCCCATACACCGGAATAGCTCCTGGAAACGGGTGGTAATGCCGGATGCTCCGACTCCTCGCATGGGGTGTCGGGAAAGATTTCATCGGTATGGGATGGGGTCGCGTCCTATCAGGTAGTCGGCGGGGTAACGGCCCACCGAGCCTACGACGGGTAGCCGGCCTGAGAGGGCGACCGGCCACATTGGGACTGAGATACGGCCCAGACTCCTACGGGAGGCAGCAGTGGGGAATATTGCACAATGGGCGCAAGCCTGATGCAGCGACGCCGCGTGCGGGATGACGGCCTTCGGGTTGTAAACCGCTTTTGATCGGGAGCAAGCCTTCGGGTGAGTGTACCTTTCGAATAAGCACCGGCTAACTACGTGCCAGCAGCCGCGGTAATACGTAGGGTGCAAGCGTTATCCGGAATTATTGGGCGTAAAGGGCTCGTAGGCGGTTCGTCGCGTCCGGTGTGAAAGTCCATCGCTTAACGGTGGATCTGCGCCGGGTACGGGCGGGCTGGAGTGCGGTAGGGGAGACTGGAATTCCCGGTGTAACGGTGGAATGTGTAGATATCGGGAAGAACACCAATGGCGAAGGCAGGTCTCTGGGCCGTTACTGACGCTGAGGAGCGAAAGCGTGGGGAGCGAACAGGATTAGATACCCTGGTAGTCCACGCCGTAAACGGTGGATGCTGGATGTGGGGCCCGTTCCACGGGTTCCGTGTCGGAGCTAACGCGTTAAGCATCCCGCCTGGGGAGTACGGCCGCAAGGCTAAAACTCAAAGAAATTGACGGGGGCCCGCACAAGCGGCGGAGCATGCGGATTAATTCGATGCAACGCGAAGAACCTTACCTGGGCTTGACATGTTCCCGACAGCCGTAGAGATATGGCCTCCCTTCGGGGCGGGTTCACAGGTGGTGCATGGTCGTCGTCAGCTCGTGTCGTGAGATGTTGGGTTAAGTCCCGCAACGAGCGCAACCCTCGCCCTGTGTTGCCAGCACGTCATGGTGGGAACTCACGGGGGACCGCCGGGGTCAACTCGGAGGAAGGTGGGGATGACGTCAGATCATCATGCCCCTTACGTCCAGGGCTTCACGCATGCTACAATGGCCGGTACAACGGGATGCGACACGGCGACGTGGAGCGGATCCCTGAAAACCGGTCTCAGTTCGGATTGGAGTCTGCAACCCGACTCCATGAAGGCGGAGTCGCTAGTAATCGCGGATCAGCAACGCCGCGGTGAATGCGTTCCCGGGCCTTGTACACACCGCCCGTCAAGTCATGAAAGTGGGTAGCACCCGAAGCCGGTGGCCTAACCCTTTGTGGATGGAGCCGTCTAAGGTGAGACTCGTGATTGGGACTAAGTCGTAACAAGGTAGCCGTACCGGAAGGTGCGGCTGGATCACCTCCTTTCTACGGAGTTTTTCAGGACGCCGGTCTGGCGTCCGTCGTGTGGCCCATGCGCCGGGGATGGTTCCCGGGTTCGTGTGGGCGTGCTGGTGTGGAAGAGATCGTTGGCTTCGCGGGTCCTTGGGGCCGGCGGGGAGTGGTGCGGATATGCTTTTGGGTTCCCGGACCGCCACCCGCATCCGTTTTGGGTGCGTGCGGTTTTCCGGATGCCCCTGGTGGGACGCCGTCGGCCTTGCGGGCCGCGGGTCGGGTCCGGTCGGGGCGCGTGGTGGTTTGAGAACTGGATAGTGGACGCGAGCAATGCGATGATGTGATGTCATCGTTTGCTTTATCGCGATTTCGCCAGGCTTCTTTTTTGGAGTCTGGTTTCGAGATCGATCGTTTTGTGATCATTTTTTACAGTGTGATGATTTGTCGTCTGGCGTTTGAAGCTATCATTGGGTTTTTTCGGGGCGTGTGCCGCCCTGAAGGGCGTATGGTGGATGCCTTGGCAGACAGTACCGATGAAGGACGTTTGAGGATGCGATAAGCCTCGGGGAGCCTCCAACATGGCTTCGATCCGAGGATTTCCGAATGGGGCAACCCGCCGGCCGTCATGGGCCGGCACGGAACCTTGTTGTTCCGGGGGTACGCAGGGAAGTGAAACATCTCAGTACCTGCAGGAAGGGATACTCCGTGAGTAGTGGCGAGCGAAAGCGGATCAGACCAAACCATGGGCGCGTGATACCCGTCGGGGGTTGCGTTCGTGGTGTTGCGGGAGCGTGTGTCCCGGTTCCGACGGACCGGGCGGGAGTCATAAAACGGCTTGCCAGGGGAACAGGCTTGAAGGCCTGGCCGCAGAGGGTGCCAGCCCCGTACCTGGAAGCTTGCCGTCTTCCGATCATGTGTCCCAAGTAGCGCGGGCCTCGTGGAATCCCGTGTGAATCGGCCCCGACCGTGGGGTAAGTCTAAGCATACCTGTCTGACCGATAGCGTACCAGTACCGTGAGGGAAAGGTGAAAAGCACCCCGGGAGGGGAGTGAAAGAGTTCCTGAAACCGTGCGCCTACAATCCGTCGGAGCCTCCTTGTGGGGTGACGGCGTGCCTATCGAAAAATGAGTCTGCGAGTCAGTGGTGCGTGGCGAGGCTAACCCGTGGTGGGGGAGCCGTAGCGAAGGCGAGTCTCAAAAGGCGTTTTGAGTCGCGCGCCCTGGACCCGAAGCGGGATGATCTAGCCCTGGGCAGGTTGAAGCGCGGGTAAGACCGCGTGGAGGACCGAACCCACCTGGGTTGAAAACCGGGGGGATGACCTGGGGCTAGGGGTGAAAGGCCAATCAAATTCCGTGATAGCTGGTTCTCTCCGAAATGCATTTAGGTGCAGCGTCGGTTGATTGCATCGCGGGGGTAGAGCTACTGGATGCTTGCGGGCCCGTGTCGGGTACCAATAGCAGCCAAACTCCGAATACCGTGGATGTGTATTCCGGCAGTGAGTCGGCGGGGGATAAGCTCCGTCGTCGAGAGGGAGACAGCCCAGATCGTCGTCTAAGGTCCCGAAGCGTGTGCTAAGTGGGAAAGGATGTGGAGTCGCATAGACAGCCAGGAGGTTGGCTCAGAAGCAGCCATCCTTGAAAGAGTGCGTAACAGCTCACTGGTCTAGTGGTTCCGCGCCGACAATGTAGCGGGGCTCAAGCACACCACCGAAGACGCGGCAGCGGCCTTTGCGGCCGTTGGGTAGGAGAGCGTCCCGCGTGGGGCGAAGCGGCCGGGGAACCGTGCCGTGGACCGCGCGGGAGTGAGAATGCAGACATGAGTAGCGAGAGACGGGTGAGGATCCCGTCCGCTGGATGACCAAGGGTTCCGGGGCCACGTTCGTCGTCCCCGGGTGAGTCGGGTCCTAAGGCGAGGCCGACAGGCGTAGTCGAATGGATGAACGGGTGGATATTCCCGTACCGGCGGCGTACCGTAAGAGCCGAACGGATGAGTACTAACCTCCGGTCGCGTGGCGTCGTTCCCTTCGGGGTTCGGGGTCCGCGGTCGTTGGGAGCGTAGTCCTGGTAGGCTAGCGCACAGGGGTGACACGGAATGGGAGCCGGCCGCGGAGGTGGTTTTCCGTGGTCAAGCACGCAGCCCGTCCCATAGGCAAATCCGTGGGACGCATAGGGTGAGGTGTGATGATGGGCGTCCTTTGGACGCGATATCCGGTGGTCCAGGCCGTCGAGAAAAGCCTCGGCGCGAGGGGCGTCGCCGCCCGTACCCCAAACCGACACTGGTGGTCAGGTAGAGAATACCAAGGCGATCGAGCGAATCCTGGTCAAGGAACTCGGCAAATCACTCCCGTGCCTTCGGTATAAGGGAGACCCCCGGGCGTGAAGAGGCTTGCCCTCGGAGCGTTGGGGGGTGGCACAGACCAGGGGGTAGCGACTGTTTACCAAAAACACAGGTGCATGCGAAGGCGCAAGCCGCTGTATATGCACTGACGCCTGCCCGGTGCCGGAAGGTTAAGAGGATCCGTCAGCCCCTTTTGGGGTGAAGCGGTGAATTCAAGCCCCGGTAAACGGCGGTGGTAACTATAACCATCCTAAGGTAGCGAAATTCCTTGTCGGGTAAGTTCCGACCTGCACGAATGGCGTAACGACTTCCCCACTGTCTCGACCAGGAGCTCGGCGAAATTGCAGTACGAGTAAAGATGCTCGTTAAGCGCAGAAGGACGAAAAGACCCCGGGACCTTTACTATACCTTGGTATTGGCGTTAGGCGCGGATTGTGTAGCATAGGCGGGAGGCTTCGAAGCATGGGCGCCAGCCCGTGTGGAGCCGCAAGGTGAAATACCGCTCTGTTCTCGTTTGACGTCTAACCTCGAACAGTCATCCTGTTCAGGGACAGTGCCTGGCGGGTAGTTTAACTGGGGCGGTTGCCTCCCAAAGAGTAACGGAGGCGCTCAAAGGTCCGCTCAGCCCGGTTGGCAATCGGGTTTCGAGTGTAATCGCACAAGCGGGCTTGACTGCGAGAACGACGGTTCGGGCAGGGACGAAAGTCGGAGATAGTGATCCGGTGCCGGCGCACGGGCGCGGCATCGCTCAACGGATAAAAGGTACCCCGGGGATAACAGGCTGATCATTCCCAAGAGTCCATATCGACGGGATGGTTTGGCACCTCGATGTCGGCTCGTCGCATCCTGGGGCTGGAGCAGGTCCCAAGGGTTCGGCTGTTCGCCGATTAAAGCGGCACGCGAGCTGGGTTCAGAACGTCGTGAGACAGTTTGGTCTCTATCCTCTGCGCTCGTTGGAATCCTGAGGAGGCCTGCCCATAGTACGAGAGGACCTGGGTGGACGGACCTCTGGTATGCCGGTTGTCGCGCCAGCGGCATGGCCGGTTGGCTACGTTCGGGAGGGATAACCGCTGAAAGCATCTAAGCGGGAAGCCTGCTCCAAGATTAGGATTCCTTGACGCTCCCCGGAGCGTCCGAAGCCCGCATGTTGAACACGTGTTCGATAGGCCGGAGGTGGAAGCCCCGCGAGGGGTGGAGCCGACCGGTACTAACGGGCGAACGCGGCACACTTTTTCCGACCCGCTTGTTGGGTCGGGTCTCGTCCTGTGGTGGTTTCTTTCGTTGGATGGCAAGGAGCATTGTTTCTTGTGGTCACGGAAACGATACCGGTGAAGCGTTTGGTTGCTCGCGTCCGTTGTCCGGTTCCCGGACCGCCACGATCGGAATCGTGGCGTGGTTCCGGTTCTGCCGGCCGATCCTTGTGGTTGGCCGTTATATTGGTTTTGCGGTGGTCATGGCCCAGGTGAGACGCCCGGTCCCTTTCCGAACCCGGAAGCTAAGGCCTGGTCGCGGCGATGGTACTGCACTCGAGAGGGTGTGGGAGAGTAGCACGCCGCCGCATTCAACGTCGGGGTTCCCGTCGAGCGTGACGCTCCGGGAACCCCTTTTTTTGTCTTTTGGTTCTTGTTTCCCGCGGCGCGCGGGAGGCTCCCAATCCACAACACCCTTGCATCGCATGGTCCGTCAGCGTGACTGTTAGTAATGATGTGATGAGGCTCACGCGTTACGCCCGCGCGGATTCCAGAGAATCACGTTACGATGGAAAACGGCAGAAGCCCGATAATTGACAATCAGCGAAAGGACCGATGATGACTCTCCTGCAGCATGAACTGACCGATTTTAAGGTGAACGCGTTCCAGAACAACGAGTTCCATGAGGTGACCAAGGCTGATGTGCTCGGCCACTGGTCCCTGTTCTTCTTCTACCCGGCTGATTTCACCTTCGTGTGCCCCACTGAACTTGAGGATCTGGCCCGCAACTACGCCAAGTTCAAGGAAATTGGATGCGAGGTCTACTCTGTCTCCTGCGACACCCACTTCGTGCACAAGGCATGGCATGACGCCAATGAAAGGATCGCCAAGATTCAATATCCGATGCTTGCCGACCCGACCGCTCTATTGGCCAAGGATCTCGACACCTACAACGAAGTCGATGGCATGGCCGAACGCGGTGACTTCATTGTGAGCCCCGAAGGCAAGGTCGTGGCTTATGAAGTCATCTCTTCCAATGTGGGCCGCAATGCCGAAGAACTGCTACGCCGTGTGCAAGCTTCTCAGTTCGTCCACGAACATGGCGATCAGGTTTGCCCTGCCAACTGGACTCCAGGCGAGGACACTATTGAACCTAGCCTTGATCTTGTTGGTCAACTGTGATCGTCGCTTGACGGACGGCTTGTCAAGCTAATCCGACGGGGTGCCCAGGAGAATCCTCCGGGCACCTCCTGAATAGCCAGATCAAGGCACGAAGGGAGTCGTTATGTCTCGAAATGATTTGTACGATGTCATAGTCATCGGCGGCGGTCCCGCTGGTCTGACGGCGGGATTGTATTTGGCCCGTGCCCGATATCGCGTACTGATTCTCGAGAAAGATGATTTTGGCGGACAGATCACCATCACCAATGAGGTGGTCAACTATCCGGGCGTTGGCCGCACCACTGGCCGTGCGCTTACCCAGACCATGCGTCAACAGGCGCAGGATTTCGGCGCTGAATTCCTTTCCGCCGAAGCCATCGGCCTCGACGTGCATGGCGATGTCAAAACCGTGCATACTTCGCGCGGCGACTTGAAAGCTTTTGGTATTCTCATCGCCACCGGTGCCAGCCCACGCAAACTAGGGTTCGAAGGGGAGTCCGAATATGCTGGCCGCGGTGTGGCCTACTGCGCCACCTGCGATGGCGAGTTCTTTGCCGGCAAGGAAGTACTGGTGGTCGGCGGAGGGTTCGCAGCAGCCGAGGAATCCGTGTTTCTGACCACATACGCCTCCAAAGTTACCGTTCTCGTACGGGAACAGGACTTCACTTGCGACGCTGCGGTGGCCGCCGCAGCAAAAAACAATCCGAAGATCGACGTGCGTTACCAGGTCGAGCTGCAAGGTGTCACTGCCGGGCAAGGTGGTTTACGTGAAGCTTCGATCCTAAACCGGGCCACTGGCCAGACCGAAACGTGGAAACCTGTTGATGGCGGCACGTTCGGCGTGTTCGTGTTCGCCGGATATGTGCCCGCCACGAATCTGGTGCGCGGCGTGGTGGAGCTGGACGATTATGGTTACGTGGTCACGCACGGCTATCTCGAAACCTCGGTGCCGGGCGTGTATGCAGCCGGTGATCTGCGGGCCAAGAACCTGCGGCAAGTGGTTACTGCCACCGCCGATGGCGCTATTGCCGCAGTGGAGTTGGAACGGTACGCCAAGCGGATGAGCGAGAAAACCGGTTTGACGCCACAGCGCCCGGTCTCTTGCGCCTACGAGCAGTCCACAACGAAGACAGATGCTGCCTCGTTGGACGCTACAGCGCCTACACCTACGCCTGCGCCCGCCACCAAACGCAACGCCGATGCCGCGGCGAACGCCGTTAGGAAGCCCGGCGAATTGTTCTCCGACGCCACCAGACAGCAGCTCAACGTGGTCTTTGGCCGCATGTCTCGGCCGGTCACGCTTGCTCTGGAACTGGACGATACGCCGCTGTCCACGGAACTGCGGGGATTCATCGATGCGTTGGTCGCGCTGTCCGGTGGCAAGCTGAAATCGACGGTGGATGATGGTGAGTACGAGAAGGATGATACGGGTCGTGCGGTATTCGACGTCGACAGCGTGCTGCCGGCAGCGCGTCCATGCGTGCGCATGGTGGTGGATGGCGAGCCGACTGGTCTCGCCTTCCATGGCGTGCCCTCCGGTCATGAATTTAATTCGTTCGTGCTGGGCCTGTACAACGTGGCTGGTCCTGGTCAGCCGTTGGGCGATGATCTGATCGAACGGGCAAAGTCCATTGCAAGCCCGCTGAATATCATGATTCTCGTCTCGCTCACCTGCACGATGTGCCCGGAGACAGTGCTCGCCTCCCAACGCCTCGCCTCGCTAAACCCTGCCGTGCGCGCCGAGGCCTACGACGTTTCGCATTTTCCTGAGCTTAAGGACCAATACGGCGCAATGAGCGTGCCCTGCATCGTCATCACACGGGCCGACGGCACGCAGCGGGTCGAGTTCGGCAAGAAGAGCATTCCGCAGATGCTCGAATTGGTCGGCGCGTAACCGCGATTTGTTTCGACTGGCCGCCGGACGGTCTGTAACGGGCGGGGAGGTCTCCGCCCGTTACAGGAGCATATATGAGAACGCCTCGGCTGCTGAACCGGTTCATCACAGCAGCCGAGGCGTTTGATAAAGACTTTTAGGAATCTTACTTGCTGAAAACCTTCTTGAACAAGGTGGAGGAGGCTTTGGCGAAGGCGAACTGGCTGAGGCCGGCATCCATGGAAACGGTGTTGGCGCTGGCGATCTGGTCGAAGGTATTGTTCTGCATTTTTCTTCCTTTCACGCGGCTCGTCGTTTCGTTTGTTGGTTCATGCTTCGTGCGGAGCCGTTTTTCCGTTGTGGCTTCATTGTAGGCATACCTCTGATGTGAAATCTCGTCAGTTTCATCGCTTCTTTTGTATCTTCATCTAGTAAACAGAAATAAATGCTTGTGATGGAGACATGTTGCATATACAGGGGTGCTTCATGGAGGCTGATTCTGTGTGAAGCTCGGATGCTATCCGCATATCTCGGTTGCCGCAATACATGAAGAGGTGTGTGCAAGTATTAGATGCACACACCTCTTCATCTTGTTTTATTCTGTCCTCCTTATGCACATAATGCGCCTTCGATTACCGTTTTTCGTCAACAATCGTGGTGCGGGGCAGTCGGTGGGACTGTGGCTCCGTTATTCTTTGACGGCGCCGGCCGAGAGACCGGACTGCCAGTACTTTTGCAGGCACAGGAACGCGATGACCAGCGGGACGATCGTGATCAACGAGCCCGTGATCACCAGGTTCTGGATCGCCTGACCGCCAGCGGTGCTCGCCTGGTCCTTCCACTGGTTCAGACCGATCGTCAGCGGATACCAGTTCGAATCCTTCAGCATGATCAACGGCAGGAAGTAGTTGTTCCACGTCGCCACGATCGTGAACAGGGCCGTCGTCACGATGCCCGGAGCCAACAGCGGCAGGGACACCTGAAAGAACGTGCGGAACTCTGAAGCTCCATCAACTCGCGCGGCTTCAAGCAATTCCGTCGGAACCGCCTGCTCGGAGAAGATCCACATCAGGTACAGGCCGAACGTCGACACCAGGCTCGGGATGATCATGGCCCACGGGGTGTTCGTCAGGTTCAGCTTGGCGAACAGCAGGAACTGCGGCACGGCCAGGGCGATGCCCGGCACCGAGATGGCGCCGATGATCACCGCGAACACGGCCTTGCGTCCCGGGAAACGGAACTTCGCCAGGCCGTACCCGCCCATGATGGCGAGCAGGGTCGCGCCGCCGGCGCCCACGACCACGTACAGGATCGTGTTCAGGAACCAGCGTCCGAAGATGCCGTCCTGGTAGGTGAACACGGTCTTGATGTTGTCCCACAAAGCGAACGTGCGGCCGAAGCCCAGACCGAACGTGGACGTGAAGTCCGCCTGCGTCTTCGTGGCGTTGATCAGCAGGTACACGAACGGGAACAGGCAGTACACCGCGAACAGCGCGCACACGATGGTCAGCAGCGTGCTCCTGCGCGGGTTCGCCACGTTCGCGAAGCCGGACTTCGCAGCCCTCTTGCGCTCGGCCTTCTCGTCGCGCGCGACCCTCTTGAGGCGTTCCTTCTCGGTCTTTTTCGCGGCCTTCTCCTGGGCTTTGAGCTCCTGAGCGGTGAGCCTCTGCTCCGTGCCCGCGGCGATTGTTGCGTCACTCATTTTCGATGCTCCTTAGCGTTTCTTCCCCTATATGCGGATGGTTCGCGCCACCGGGCGTTACTTCATCTGCTCCTTCATGCTGTTGAGCTGTACCGCGTACGCGATCGCCATCGTGATCACGGCCATCGTGATCGCCAGGGCGGCGGCGTAGTTCGACTGGTTGCCCGCGAAGCTCAGGTTGTACGCGTACATGTTCGGCGTGTAGTACGTGGTGATCGCGTTGCCCGGCACCATGTTCTGCAGGATGCTCGGCTCGTTGAACAGCTGGAACGAGCCGATGATCGAGAAGATCACCGTGATCGCGAGCGAGCCTTTCAGTTCGGGCAGCTTGATGGACTTGATGATCTGCCACTCGGACGCCCCGTCGATCGAGGCGGCCTCGTACAGCGAATGCGGGATCGTGGACAGCGAGCTGTAGAAGATCAGCATGTTGTAGCCGGTGAACTCCCACGTCACGATGTTGCCGATCGAAGCGAGCAGCACGCTTGGGCTCAGCACGTCGAGGTTCGTGCCCAGCCAGTCGTTCAGGGAGCCGACCAGACCGTACTTCGCGCCGTACATGAAGCCCCACACCAAAGTCGACACCACGGCCGGCACCGCGTACGGCAGGAACGTGGAGATGCGGAAGAACTTCGCGCCGTGCAGCTTCATGGAATCCAACGCCAGGGCCATCGCCGCCGACAGGAACAGCATGATTGGCACCTGCACGCAGGTGAACAGCGCGACCCTGCCGACCGAGCTCCAGAACTGCTGGTCGTGGAACAGGCGAATGTAATTGTTGATTCCCACGAACTGGGTACCCCCGACCATCTGCTTCTGGAAGAAGCTGATGTAGATCGCGTACAGAATCGGAATGATGAACACAAAAGTGAACACCAACGCGAACGGCCACATGAACTTCCAACCACGCCAATCCGCCCGATGCCTGTTCACACGCACCGACGAACTCTTTATTCCCGTAATCTGATTCACGCTTCGCTGCTTTATCATCAATCTTCTTCCTTTGTTATCGATATCTCAATCCGAGTAGTTGCATATAGTTACGTGCGAATCATTCCGGACATCATCGGTCCGGCATTAAGTATTTTCTTGGTATGCGTGTCGTAAAAGTTGTGTTTCACAACTGGACTGTTATCGCCTCCCACGGATCAAGTACGCCATCATGCATAGATTTGAAAGCGTGAGCTGTCGAGTAATTGGAAAGCAGTACTTGTTGTTTGTTGTCATTAATTCTGAGTGATTCCGATATGGTTGCCTTTTTTGAAGACAAATTGCAGATCACCATGATGGTTGTATCTTCCAGATGCCGTTGAAAAGCAATGACATCATCGTTTCCCGCATCCATTGGAGAAAAATCGCCGACAGCGATTATCGGCATGTTGTGGCGCATGGCGATGAGCTTCTTGTAGAACGTGTACACGGATTCGGGATCGTCGAATTCCTCGGCTGCGTTGATCTCGACATGATTCGGATTGACGCCGATCCACGGTTCCGTCGCCGCGTCCGGCGCGGTGAAACCTGCATACCTGGAGGCATCCCACTGCATCGGCGTGCGCGAATTGTCGCGGCCGATGAGCGCGAGCGCCGCCATCATCGATTCTGCGGACTGGCATTTTGCTTCTTCCACGCGCTGGCGGTAGCCGTTGATGGATTCCAGGTCGCGATACTGCTCGAGCGTGGTGAAGTGGGCGTTGGTCATGCCCAGCTCTTCGCCCTCGTAAATGTAAGGGGTGCCGCGGTGCATGTGCAGCAGCATGCCGAACGCCTTGGCGCTCAGCTCGCGCGACTCGCGATCAGCGTCGTCGCCCCAACGGGAGACGACGCGCGGCTGATCATGGTTGCAGAAGAACAGGCTGGCCCAGCCGGCGTTCTTCACAGCCTCCTGCTGGTCGGCGAGGCGGGCGCGCAGATTCTTGACTTCGAACGGCACGGTGTTCCACTTGGAACCTTCCTGGTCGATGCCCACGTGGTCGAAGAGGAACAGCATGTCAAGCTCCTTGTGGGCCGGATCGGTGATGAACTCGTTGCGTGCCGGAGTGATGCCCGGCGCCTCGCCGACGTTCATGTAGCCTTCGCGCCCCTCGAACACTTCGCGGCGCATTTCGGCAAGGAACTCGTCGAGCCGCGGACCATCGGAGCAGAACGGGCTTGCGTCCGTGTATCCCTCTTCGCCCATCTCGCCCTCGGATAGTTCCGAGTCGATTTCTCCGGGCAGCCGTCCGTGGCCATCGAGACGTTTTGAGATCAGGGTGATGACGTCCATGCGGAAGCCGTCAATGCCGCGATCCATCCACCAATTCATCATCTTGTAGACGGCCTTGCGCACTTCCGGATTCTCCCAATTCAAATCCGGCTGCTTCCTAGAGAACTGGTGGAGGTAGTATTCGCCGCGCTTCGGATCGTACTGCCAGGCGGAACCGCCGAAATAGGAACCCCACTGGTTCGGCTCGGCACCCGGAGTGCCCGGCTCATGCCCCGGCCTGGCTGGACGCCACCAATACCAGTCGGCATGCGGATCGTCCTTGTCGCGGGAAGCCTGGAACCAAGCATGCTCGTCGGACGTGTGGTTGACCACCAAATCCATCACGATCTTCAGACCGCGCTTGTGCGCTTCGGCAAGCAGCTCGTCCATATCCTCCAAGGTGCCGAACAGCGGATCGATGTCCTGATAGTCGGAAATGTCGTAACCGTTGTCGTCCTGGGGCGACTTGTAGACCGGGGAGAGCCACACCACGTCCACGCCGAGGTCGGCGAGGTAGTCGAGACGGCTGGTGATGCCCTTCAGGTCGCCGACGCCGTCGCCGTTGGAATCCTGGAAGGAACGCGGGTAGATCTGGTAGACCACCGCGTTGGCCCACCACGGGTTCGGGGTCGCGCCGTTGGAACGCACGGTGTCGGGAAGGGTGGAACGATTGAAATCAGTCATATTTTGTTTCCTTAGTAAATCAAGTTCTTCATCAAAGCGATGTTATAGATCCGCGTTGCTTATATATGGGATGAATTAGTGTGGCGTTTTCCTTTCGCTTTATGGTCCCGTCCATGAGATGAACCAGCATATTCATGCCTAGTTGGCACAATTCGGCTGGCATAAGTGGGAATTCATCTATTCGCAGACGTTTACCCATAGAATCCGTGTATGTTCCTGCTGAGACCAACGAAAGATCCTGAGGAATTCTTATTCCACGCTGTCTCGTTGCCGCAACAAGGTTATTCAAGAACAACGGCCCGCCTTGTGTTACGATCGCTGTATTTTTTTATCTGAAATGAACCGTTCAAGTAGGTTCTCTGCAGCATCGAAATCATCATTGTCGGTAAATTCTTCATCTATATGGATTCCGTAACGCGCGGCTGCGGCATGCATTGATGTTCTCAGTCGAATAAGGTAATTCGCGCCTCCAGCGCGTTCATAATCAATCTTTTTCCCTCCTATAAACAGTATTCTGTCATGTCCATTGCGGTGAAGCGTCTGCATAATCATTTCGCCCATTTCGATGAAATCGGTATCAATGCAAGGTACGTTTATTTCATCCATGGGATGTCCGATGGAAATGAAAGGGATGGTCGAAAACTGAGCTAACTCTATCCGGGGATCATTCATGGTCACATCCATAAGTGCGACGCCATCTACCATTCCGGTGTCAATGATGGAACGCAGCTGCTCATCCCCTGTTTCTTCGGTTAGCAGCAATGTTTCATAGCCAAGTTGTCTCGCTGCTTTGAGGAAATTGAGAAAATATGCGCAATAATTGGTGTAGCTGGTGGAATCATGGACGGGCGAGCTCAACGCAACGAAATGAGTCTCTCCATTCAATGGAGCTGGACTGCCGTTTTTCGCTAGGTATCCAAGATCACGTGCGGCCTGTAATACCCGTTGACGAGTTTTTGCTCCTATTGGACGTTTTCCTGTCATCACATAGGAGACTGTGCTGATGGAAACTCCTGCGAGGGCTGCCACGTCCTTGATTCCAACCATTACCATCCTTTATTCGTTCACCGTGAAGCCTTGGCTCTTACCTTGCTCGACAAGCTTGTCCTGCCAAGCCTTCACGCCTTCCTTCATTGTTGTTTGCCCCATGTAAGCGGCTCCTACAGTATCGGTGAAAACGCTTCGTGCGTAAACGTCGTAGGGGAGGAACTCGAACTTGGAAGTGACATGCTTCGCCGCTTCGGCAAATTCAGCGTTGAATTTTTCTCCACCGAAGTAGTCCACTGTGTCTCCATCGGAATTCACCATAGTGGTCTGATTGAGGAATTCATCGTTAGACATGGTCTTTAAATCAGCAGGGAAACCACCCTGATTCACTCGGGACATGATGGCATCAGAATTAGTGCTGGCGAATTCCATGAACTTGTACGCGGCATCGGCGTTCTTCGAAGATGACATCAATGCGAGTGAGGAGCCGCCGTATTCGGAGCTAACGTTCTCCCCGGCATTCCATGTTGGCATTTGAGCGATTCTCCACTTTCCGGCGCCTTCCGGAGCATTGTTCAGGAACATTCCCGGAGCCCATGCTGCGGAAATCACGCTCGCGAATTCTCCAGAACCGATGGAGCGGTACCAGTCGTCGGAACTATCTTTAGTTTTCGTTTCGATGAGTCCTTCGTCAATCATCTTCTGCCAGAAATCGCAGAATTTCTGTACCCCTTTATCGGTAGTGAGCTTGATGGTGACTTTGGTACCATCCTTAGACGTGGAATATGGATGGCCGCCGGCCTGCCAAACCATCGCGTTGAAGAATCCGGCATTTCCTGGGTCGTTGGTGATATATGAGCCAGTTTGTTTGATCTTTTTTGCATCTTGGTAGAATTCGTCCCAAGTTTTTGGAGCTTCGGATATGCCGGCTTTGTCAAACACTTCCTTGTTATAATAAAAAGCCATTGGGCCTGAATCGACTGGCATGCCGTACATGCCGCCATTAAAGTTCACTGCGTTCCAAGTGCCAGGAGTGTAGAAATCCTTATATTTGGCAGTCCCGTAATCATTCAGATTTTTGAGTGATCCCTTAATTGCGTATTCAGGAATTGCATAGTATTCAATCATAGCTATGTCCGGCACTCCACTGCCGGCTTCCAAAGCATTATTCAGCGCCTGATATTCATCTTTACCGCTGCCGGCGTTCGTGAATTTGATGACGATGTTAGGATTTTTCTTCATGAATACTTTGGCGTTGGCTTTGAGGTTGTTGTCCCAAGCCCAAACGTTGACAACTGTCTTACCCTGTTCATCGGTGGTCCCCGCCTGAGTCGTTCCGCATGCTGCCAATGGGAGAATCATCGCCGCTGCGCCACAAAGCGCAATCATTTTCTTCTTCATAAAAAACTTCATCGTTTTCCTTCTTTCTGTTAAGCGGCATCGACGCGGAGTGCAGGTCTGGGCGTCTTGGCCGGTAGTCGATATCCTAAGGCGGGCGAATTTTGGTCAACAAATAATTTCGATGATTTCGATAGTTTTTAGATTTTATCGAAATGCTTGTTCGAGCGGGACTGTACGGTTACGTCATGGGGGGCAAAAGCTTATTGGCAAATGGTCTTTGGTGCGCGATACATGGAAGGCCGGGTAAACCCAGTCCTCAGGAACTCTGCGTTTTTTAATCACAGGAAGGCTCTGTTTTGCGGTGTTTTTCGATGGGGAAAGGAAAAATCGGTGGCTTCCCGCAACAAGCTGGAAGCCACCGATTGGATGATGGCGTTTAGTTCTTGATGATCAGCACGCCATTGAGGTTGATGGTAGCAATCGTTCCATCGCGCTCGACCGACGACATGACGATCGGCTCCCCGTCGGCCGGCAGGCTCTTGGTGATGCCATTGTGGCCCAGACGTGCTCCGCCGTACACGTTGCGCTCATCGCCGTACGCGTTGGACACGATCGCGGGACGTCCGTCCATGCCGGTCCACGGATCATCCTTGAACGATGCGAGCGCCTCCGCATCGTTCCCGATTGGACTAACCGGAACGACATCGGCGGGGGTAAGCGGATGATAGACGGTCTCCTCTGGAAGTGATCTCACGAATGCGATGTTGCTTCCGGAGGATGGCAACAGTGCCGTTGCATGTTACGGCAGTGCTGGCGATGTGCAGCTTTCGCGTTCGACGAGTTGCGTGGGAAGAATGAAGTAATTCTGTTCCACCTTCCCTTCCCGCGCTTCGAGAATCAGGTCGATGCATTGCCTGGCGATGAGGTTGAATGGTTGCCTGATGGTCGTCAGGGACGGACACATGCTTGCCGCAGGATAGACATCGTCGAAGCCGATGATCGATAGCTGTTCGGGCAGACTGATGCCGTGCTGTCGGGCGGCGCGATAGACATTGATTGCGCCGAGATCGTTGAACGCGAAGATGGCGGTTGGTCGGTCCTGTTCCCTCATTTCCAGGAGATCGCATGCCGCTTTGTATGCCTTATCGGATACGTAGTCGCCAACCTTGATGAGATGCGGATCCGCGCTGATGCCGTTTTTCTGCAGCGCCGCCATGTATCCGCTCAGTCGCGCTTGCGAGGATTGTGAATTGGTGGGGCCGGTGATGACGGCGATCCGTCGGTGACCCAATGATATGAGATATTGCGTGGCGAGCATTCCTCCGGTCCAGTTATCAATGCCCACCCCCAATGCGTCAGCGGAGACCTGCCCGACCGGATCGACAATTACATATGGGATGTTCCTCGTCTGCAGTAGCGATTCCTCGGCCGATGAAATATTTGATAAGAGAAGTATGACGCCCAGTGGGTTGCGTTCGATGGCGCTGCGGAGGCAGCTGCTGGCCTCGTTTCTTGTCGCGTGTTCTTCGGAATCCGGTCCGGCGCAGCTTACAGTGATGCCGATGCCAAAATCTCTGGCGTATGAAGTTGCCTCCTTGACCATCTCCACGGAGCCGTTGTTGGTCATTTCGTTGACGACCAGTTCGATTGACCGCATGGTTTTGGTTGTGGGAAGTTTTTTGCGGAATCCGGCTTCTTCGAGGAGCAGTTCCACCCGATCGCGTGTCTCGTCGGAGACTCCATTGCGGCCATTGATGACCTTGGATACGGTGGCGGGGGATACTCCCGCCGCTTGGGCGATATCGGAGACCTTCGGTCTGCTTGTTGTTTTGATTGTGGTCATGACTCTTCTCTTTTCGTATGCACGCTGTAAAAAAGCGTTACCTACAGGATAGCGAAATTTTCGTTACCTTGAAATAGATATTTTATCGGCGTGTTGCTGTCTATATAGCGGAAATGTGTGCCGTGGACGTTGATCTTCTGCTGCTTGCCTGATGGATGTAATGTGCATATATCGTTGCAATAAAGCCTTTCCAAGGCCAAAAAATAAGATAAAGAAAATTTCGCCACGCATAACGAAGTTTTATTTGCTCTTTTTTGCAGAACCTTGTATATTGAACGTACCGATGGATGAAACGGCAATGGCAACGATGTTGTTGGCAGGCTCATTCAGACGGGTTAAGAAGAAAGAGAAAAACTATGACAAATGCAACGGCGAAACCGGATACTTCCGGGATGCGCAAGCCGAAGCGCGAGTACATAGGCATATTGTATTGTCTTCCATACGTGGTGGTCTTCCTGTTCGGCATGATCATCCCAATGTTCTACGCGCTTTATCTCAGCTTCTTCAAGCAGTCCCTTCTCGGTGGCACCACCTTCGCGGGCTTCGACAATTTCATCCGAGCGTTCAAGGATGAGGCTTTGTGGGGCGGCTTTAAGAATGTGCTGATTTACGCGGCGATTCAGATTCCGATGAATCTGATTCTGTCCCTCGTAGCGGCGCTTATCTTGGACTCCCAGAGAATCCGCCATATCGCAGTGCTGCGAATTCTGCTGTTCCTGCCTTATGCCGTCCCAGGCGTCATTGCAGCGCTGATGTGGGGATACATTTACGGCGATAAGTATGGTCTTTTTGGACAAATCGCCGGCATGCTTGACGTAACGGCTCCTAATATGCTGTCGAAGCAGCTCATGCTATTCGCCATCGCAAACATCTGCACTTGGTGCTTCCTTGGCTATAACATGCTGATTTATTATTCTGCACTGATCGGCATTCCGAACGACCTGTACGAATCTGCCCGTATTGACGGCGCTTCGGAGCTGCGCATCGCTTGGTCCGTGAAGATTCCTCAGATTAAGAGCACCATCGTGATGACAGTCCTCTTCTCTGTAATCGGCACGCTCCAGCTGTTCAACGAACCGAACATCTTGCGTACTTCTGCCCCGGACGTGATCAACAGCAGCTATACGCCGAACATCTACACCTACAACCTCGCATTCAATGGTCAGAACGTCAACTATGCTGCTGCCGTCTCTCTGGTCGTCGGCATCATCGTCATGGCCTTGGTCGCCGTCGTTAAGATTATCGGCAACAAGTGGGAGAACAAGTGATGAGTGAAGCAATCGCAAAACCACGTTCCAAGTCGCTGCAGCGCAGAGACGCCAAACTGGCGCTTAAGGCAAGCAAGCGTTACAAGCGCATGCAGCAACGTGAGCCGGCTCCGAAGCTGACCGGCAAGCAGCGTGTGCTCAACTGGCTGCTGCACATCATTATGGTTTTGATGGTCATCTACTGCCTCGTGCCGCTACTGTGGGTCATCTTCTCCTCCACAAAGACCAGTGAGGGCATCTTCAGCTCTTTTGGTCTGTGGTTCGATGACAAGAATGTGTTCTGGCAGAACGTGCAAGACACATTCGCCTACCAGAATGGCGCCTATACCCGCTGGCTGTTTAATACGATCATGTACGCAGCGGTCGCAGGTGTTGGTGCAACCATCATTGCCACTTTCGCTGGGTATGCCATCGCCACCATGCGATTCCCCGGACGTAACGCCCTGCTGGCCGTCACTTTGGCATTCATGTCAATTCCTTCTACGGTAATCACCGTGCCGCTGTTCCTCATGTACTCGAAGATCGGTCTGGTCGGCACTCCATGGGCCGTGATTATTCCGCAGCTGGCTACGCCGTTCGGCTTGTATTTGATGATCATCTATGCGCAGACCTCGATTCCGGTCTCGCTGATTGAAGCCGCGAAACTGGACGGTGCAAGCACTTGGACCATCTTCTGGAAGGTCGGTTTCCTGCTGCTGTCTCCAGGTTTCGTCACTGTACTGCTGTTCACGCTGGTTGGCGTCTGGAACAATTACTTCCTGCCGCTGATCATGCTCTCGGACACCAACGACTACCCGTTGACAGTCGGTCTGAACATGTGGCTGAAGATGGGTGCCCAGGGAACTGCCAACGGTCAGGTTCCGAACAACCTCATCATCACGGGCTCGCTTATCGCAGTTGTTCCGTTGATCATCGCATTCATGTTCCTGCAGAAGTACTGGCAGTCTGGCCTCGCGGCCGGTTCTGTCAAGCAGTGAACCCTCGGCCGCACGGTCCCTACGATCACCCATTCGTTGCCTTGGTGACCGTGCGGCATCCGTCCTTTTGAAAAAACAACAAAATAGTAATTCATGACACACAAAGGAGTAATCATGAAGAAGAAGAGTGTCAGGCTTGTGGCCGCTATCGCGGCGCTGGCAATGACGGCCGGGATCTCGGCATGTGGTTCCGACACTAACGGAAGCCAGGCTAAGAGCGAAGTGACCGCGAAGGAAGTGGAAAGCGCTCTGACCGATACGTCGAAGAACGTCGAACTGACCGTTTGGGCCTATTCCGCCAAGCAGATGGAGCCTACCGTCAAGGCATTCGAGGAGAAGTATCCGCATATCAAGATTAAATTTGTCAACACCGGTGCCGCTGCCGACCATTTCACCAAGTTCCAGAATGTCGTTCAGGCCAATAAAGACATCCCCGACGTTGTACAGATGAGCGCTAATAAATTCCAGCAGTTTGCGGTTTCGGGCGCATTGCTGAATTTTGCCAACGACAGCATCGACAAGGCATGGAGCAAGTTGTACACCAAGACTGCATGGGCTCAGGTGCATTACGCCGGCGGCCTTTACGGTGTGCCACAGGATGCCACGCCATTGGCCAACTATGTGCGAAAGGATATCCTGGACGAACATAACCTGCAGGTGCCAGAAAGCTGGGAAGATATCTACAACGAGGGCGTGAAGCTCCACAAAGAAGATTCCAACAAGTATATGGGAATCCTGGGATCTGACATCTCCATCTTCACCAACCTCTACCGCTCCGTTGGAGCGCGTCTGTGGAAGGTTAATTCCGTGAACGACGTCGAACTGACTATGAACAGCGGAAAAGCAAAGGAATTCACGGAATTCTTGCAGAAGTGCCTGAAGGATGGCGTCCTTGAAGGCGGTACCGTCTACACTGACGAGTTCAACCGTTCGGTCAACGATGGCCGTTATGCCACCTTCATCAGCGAAAACTGGATGGGCAACATGTATAAGGACCAGAACCCGAGCCTCAAGGGAAAGATGGTGGTCACAACTCCGCCATCCTGGAACAACCAGCATTTCCAGTCCTCCTCCGTCGGCTCCATGATGAGCGTGGCTGCGGCATGCCCGAAGGAAAAGCAAGCAGCAGCCCTTGCCTTCATCAACTGGCTCGATTCCGCTCCGGACGCCATCCAGTCTTGGCAGGATACCAACAGCGGCAATTACTTCATGGCGGCTTCCGTCTATCAGGACGATAAGACGGTGCGCGAGAAGAAAGAAACCGATGGATACTTCGCGAATACGGACGTTAACTCGGTCTATTTCGATTCCATGGATAACGTCAATACCGATTGGGAGTATCTCCCGTTCATGTCTCAGGTGGAGGTCGTGTTCAACGACGTCATCGTGCCGGAGATGAATGAGAACGGCGATCTGGTAGGCGCCATGGCCAAGGCTCAGCAGAAGCTCAAGGCATACGCGGAAGACAACGGCTTTAAGGTCACCACTGACGCCGACTGACATCCGGTTGCCCGCCACCGCTAGGGAGGGCGGCCGAATGGCCGCCCTCCCTTTTTGAGATTAAACATTTTTCCAAAGAAGGAAGCGCATCGTGAGCGTTATTACCAAAGTCACCACCTATGATTTCCGATTCCCGACATCGGCCACCTTCTCCGGCTCCGACGCCATGAACCCCGATCCGGATTATTCCTCTGCCTATGTTGTCATCGCCACGGATGCCGGTGATTCCGGCAACGGATTCGTCTTCACCATCGGCCGCGGCAATGATGTCGTCGTCCGAGCCATCGACTCCATGTCCGAAACCCTCATCGGACGCAACGTCGAGGAACTGCTCGACAACATGCGTCTCGCATGGGATATGTTCGTGCGCGATTCGCAGCTACGCTGGCTTGGCCCTGAGAAGGGTGTCGAGCATATGGCAATCGGTGCCGTGCTTTCGGCTCTGTGGGACCTCAAAGCCAAGCGCGCCGGCAAGCCGCTCTGGCTGCTCCTTTCCGAGATGGAGCCCGAAGAGCTCGTTGCGACTCTCGACTTCCGCTACCTGACCGATGCCCTCACTCCGCAGGAAGCCATCGAGATTCTGCGTGCCGCCCAGGAAGGCAAGGCGGAACGCATCGCCCACCTCAAGGAAGTCGGCTATCCGGGATATTCAACCGCAGCTGGATGGCTCGGCTATTCCGACGAGAAGATGGTCCGTTTGGCCAAGCAAGAGACCGAGGTCATGGGCTTCAAGCAGATCAAGCTTAAGGTCGGTCAAAACCTCGAAGACGATCTGCGCAGGCTCAAGCTCGCCCGTGAAGCGGTCGGCCCGGACATCGCCATCGCCGTAGACGCCAACCAGGTCTGGGATGTGCCGCAGGCCATTGAATGGATCGGCAAATTCAAGGACTACGATCTCGCGTGGGTTGAGGAACCGACCTGCCCGGATGATGTTCTTGGCCATGCCGCAATCCAGAAGGCCATCGATCCGATTCCGGTGGCCACCGGCGAACAGATGCAGAACCGAGTCATGTACAAGCAGTACCTGCAGGCTGGCAGCTTCAAGGTCATGCAGATTGACGCGACCCGAGTCGCCGGCCCCCAGGAAATCGTCCTCGAATACCTGCTCGCCAAGAAGTTCGGCGTCAAGGTCTGCCCTCACGCGGGTGGTGTCGGCCTGTGCGAAGCCATCAGCCAGCTTGCGATGTTCGATTACGTGTCCGTCTCTGGCGAGATGGAGGACCGCGTCGTCGAATACGTGGACAACCAGCATGAGTATTTCGTACATCCGACCGTCATCAAGAACGGACGATACGTCGCGCCGCTCGCTCCGGGCAACGGCACGGAGATGAAGCTCGACGAATGCATGAAGTACCTGCACAAGGACTAGTCGGAAGGACCTGAGATGGACCTGCATCTTAAGAACAAGGTGATTATTGTCACCGGAGGATTCAAAGGCATCGGCAAGGGCATAACGCTGCGACTGGCCGAAGAAGGTGCCATTCCGGTGGTGCTGAATCGTTCGGATGGTGCCGACGACGAATTCCGACAGGATATCGAACAGATCACCGATTCGTATGACACCTATCTGATTGACCTGAACAACACCGATGAGATCGCCCCCATTGTTGAATCGGTCATGAAGAAATACGGCCATATCGATGGTGTGGTCAACAATGCCGGCAGAAACGACAACCTCGCGCTCGAGACCACGTCATGGCGTCAGTTCGAGGAGTCTCTTCACGGCAATCTGACCCACTATTACGAGCTGGTTCATCAGTGCGTGCCAGCACTCAAGGCCAGCAAGGGCTCGGTGGTCAATATCGGTTCCAAGACCGCATTGACCGGTCAGGGCAAGACTAGCGCCTACGCCGCAGCGAAAGGTGCGATTCTGGGCCTGACCCGCGAGTGGGCCGCCGCCCTCGCCCCGGCCGAGGTTCGGGTCAATGCCGTCGTCGTGGCCGAAGCATGGACGCCGCTGTACGCGCAATGGATCAAGACGTTCGGCGACGAGCAGGCGCAGCGTGAGCAGTTGGCGAAGATCACCGACAGGATTCCTCTCGGCCACCGCATGACCGAGACTTCGGAAATCGCGGACACCGTGGCTTTCCTTCTGTCCGACAGGTCTTCGCACACCACCGGACAATGGGTCTTCCCCGACGGCGGATACGTCCACCTCGATAGGGCACTCGACTAGGACGTGCGACATGCAGAGGATCATCGATTCGCATTTCCATATCTGGGATCCATCCGTCCAACCGCTTTCATGGCTCGACGGTACGGATGGGTCCATCACCCGCCGTTACGACATGGACTGCCTCAAACACGCCTATGCCTCATACAATGAGCACCACCCAGACGCTGCGGTCAATTTCATCGGCGGTGTGTATGTGGAAGTCGACACGGACGATACGTCATTGGAAGATCGGCTGCTGTCCGAAAACCATGATCCTCTGCTGTTGGCAACATCTATGCGGTCCACCGTCGGGCCGGCCATGCGCGTGCCGCTGTACGCGCATGGCGTTCGTGAGCCATTGCATACGCCGGCATCGCCGCGGGGACGGTGCCTGCAAGATGACTTCATCCGCGGTTTGCAGCTTATGGCCGATAAGAACATGCCATTCGACGCATGCGTAAGGGTGGATGAACTTGGCGATCTCGCTCAGGCTTGTGAGCAGGTGCCCGAAGCAATCGTCATCGTTGACCATATGGGCAACATATCCGATCTTCACAATCTCGAATCCTCATCCGATGCCTTGCATAGGCTCGGAGAGCTGCCAAACGTATACGTCAAGGTATCGGGGTATCCAACCGATGACCCACGATTCGTCTCAACCCTGCTCGATCTCGCACAAGCCGCGTTCTCTAACAAGCGGTTGCTGTATGCGTCGAATTGGCCTGTCGTCGGTCTATACGCCGATTTCGACAGTCATCTGTCAATCCTGCTTAACCGTTTCGCAGGGAATGACGACTTCTTCCTCAATAACGCGCGAAACGCCTACCATATCGTCGAAAGGAAAATATCATGACTTGCAACGCCCAGTTCGAAGGCGTGTTCTGCCCCTCCATCACCATCACGAACGCGGATGGGACCATTGACTACGACAATTGGGGCAAGCACCTTGATCATCTCATCGATGCGGGCATCGACGGTGTGCTGCTGTTCGGTAGCATCGGAGAATTCTACGCCATCGACGTCAAGACGAAGGCAGAAGCAGTGCGCTTCGCAGTTTCGAAAGTCGCCGGACGCATGAAGGTGCTCGTCGGAGTGGGAGACACCAACCTAGACAATGTGAGAACATTGGCGGCGGAAAGCGAAGTAGCCGGAGCCGATGCATTGGTTGCAGTATCCCCGTACTATTTCGGACCATCCCCGGATTGCGCGAAGCGCTACTTCTCTGCGGTGGCCAAGGCAACGACGCTGCCGGTCATTCTGTACAACTTCCCAGCCAGGACGGGCAACGACCTCACACCCGAGCTGGTGGCGGATCTCGCAGCGGAGAACCAGAACATCATCGGCGTCAAAGACACCGTCGACACCATCAGCCACACCAGGAAGGTCATCGCTGCCGTTCGTAAGGTGAATCCATCGTTCAGCGTGCTGTCCGGATTCGACGAATACTACACCGTCAACCGAATCAGCGGCGGCAATGGCGTGCTGTGCGGATTGACCAATGTGGAGCCGGAGACTTTCGTCAGCCTGCATCATGCATGGCAGTCCGGTGATTACGCCATGGCCATCAAATCGGCTGAACGCATTTCCTATCTGATGCGCCTGTACGACACTGCCGACCTGTTCATCAGCGCCATCAAGGGCGCGGTCAAGGCGAAGGGACTGCCAATCGACACGTCCATCCATGAACCCGCCGTGCAGCTGACCGACGAACAGTACCGCAATATCCAGAGCATTCTCAAATAAGCAAATCTGCCAAGGAGACTTTACGCATGAAACTTACATTCGATGGAATCTCTTCGTGCTGGGAAGAAGGCATTCCTCTCGGCAATGGACGCATGGGAGCGGTCCTGTGCTCCGAACCGGAAACCGACGTGCTGTATCTCAACGACGACACCCTTTGGTCAGGATATCCACACGCGGAAACCTCGCCGGTGACGCCGGAGATTGTGGCCAAGGCGCGCCAGGCGTCGTTGCATGACGATTACGCCACCGCCACGCGAATCATCAAGGAAGCCACACTGCAGGAAAAAGACGAGCAGATTTACGAGCCATTCGGAACGGCCCGTATTCAGTACTCGACCTCTGCAGACGGCCGTGAGAGCATGAAACGCCAGCTGGATCTTGCAAGGGCGCTCGCCGGTGAAACGTTCCAGATGGGTGATGCCAACGTTCATGTCGACGCATGGTGCAGCGAGCCTGATGACCTGTTGGTCTACAGGATGTCATCGGATGCGCCGATTGATGTGAATATCAGTGTCTCCGGCACTTTCCTCAAGCAATCACGCGCTTCGTTGGAAACGGTATCCGACGGCCATCGGGCTACCCTCATCGTCATGGGTCGGATGCCTGGACTCAACATCGGACTTCTGCCTCACCCTTCCGAAAATCCTTGGGAAGATGAGCAGGACGGAACCGGAATGGCGTACGCCGGTGCGTTCTCCCTTACCGTAACAGGTGGCGACATCAACGTGGGCGACAACAGTCTGCAATGTTCGAACATCACCGGGTTATCGCTCCGCTTCCGCAGTATGAGCGGATTCAAGGGAAGCGACCAGCAGCCGGAACGAAGCATGACGGTTATCGCCGACCATCTGGAGAAAACCATTGACGAGTGGTCGACTGACCTGCAGACCATGCTCGACCGCCACATCGCGGACTACCGCAGATATTTCGACAGGGTGGCCATCCATCTCGGTTCAGCCCATGCTGATGATGCGGAACTACTGTTCTCGGCGATCCTTCGCTCGGATGAGAACAAAGAATCGCATCGTCTGGAGATGCTGGCAGAGGCAATGTTCGATTTCGGCCGGTATCTGCTTATCTCCTCATCCAGGCCACACACCCAGCCGGCGAATCTGCAGGGGATTTGGAACCATAAGGATTTCCCGAACTGGTACAGCGCCTACACGACGAACATCAACGTCGAGATGAACTATTGGATGACAGGCCCATGCGCCCTCCAAGAACTCATCGAGCCGCTCGTCTCCATGAATGAGGAGCTGCTAGCGCCGGGGCACGACGCTGCTGACAGGATTCTTGGCTGCCGAGGATCGGCGGTCTTCCATAATGTCGATCTCTGGCGCAGAGCCCTTCCTGCGAACGGCGACCCGATGTGGTCGTTCTGGCCGTTCGGTCAGGCATGGATGTGCCGGAACCTGTTCGATGAATATCTGTTCAACCAGGATGCATCGTACCTGGCCCGCATCTGGCCGATCATGCGGGACAACGCGCGATTCTGCATGGATTTCCTATCGGAGACAGAGCATGGACTGGCCCCGTCCCCTGCAACATCACCGGAGAACTGTTTCTTGGTGAACGGAGAACCGGTGTCCGTTGCACAAAGCAGTGAGAATGCCACGGCCATCGTGCGTAATCTGCTTGATGATTTAATTCAGGCTTCTCACGATTTGGAAAACCTTGACGAAGAGGACAGAGATCTGGTCCGTGAAGCGGAAGCCGTCCGTTCCCAACTGGCTGAAACGCGATTGGGAGCTGATGGAAGAATCCTCGAATGGAACGACGAATTCATCGAATCCGATCCACAGCACCGTCATCTGTCCCACCTTTACGAACTGCATCCTGGTGCAGGCATCACGTCTAAGACTCCGCACCTGGAGGAAGCCGCTAGGAAATCCCTCGAAGTGCGTGGCGATGATGGCTCCGGCTGGAGCATCGTATGGCGCATGATCATGTGGGCGCGTCTGCGTGATGCGGAGCATGCCAAACGAATCATAGGCATGTTCCTGCGGCCGGTGGATGCGAACGCTGAAACCAATCTGTTGGGCGGAGGCGTGTACGACAGCGGATTATGCGCTCACCCGCCGTTCCAGATCGACGGGAACCTTGGATTCCCAGCGGCCTTGTCGGAGATGCTTGTCCAAAGCCACGATGGCTGGATTCGCATTCTTCCGGCCCTGCCGGAGGATTGGCATGAGGGAACCTTCCATGCGCTCCGCGCAAGAGGCGGAATCCAAGTGGATGCGACATGGACGGATCAGACAGTGGAATATACGTTGCGCTGTTCGAAGCCCACGGAGATTACGCTGAACGTTCTGGGGACTGATATGGGACGTGTCGCGCTATCTCCGGATAAGCCATTCAAGGGATCCATCCGGCGTTAACGTATTGCGTTATATCCGTTACGAAATGTTGCGGACCGTCTTTCCTAATAGGGGAGGACGGTCCGCAATCTTTTTTGACGGAAAAAGAGATTCCCGCCATTTTCCAGTGAATCTCTAAAGCGAAACATGATAAACTTGTTACTAAATTTGTTTAGCTTTCGTCTACCAAGAGGAGGTAGATTGTCATGGCTACAATCAGGGAGATTGCAGAAAGGGCTGGATTCTCCCCTGCAACCGTATCGAGGATACTCAATGACGATTCCTCGCTGTCGGTCAAAGAGGCCACCCGTCAAAAAGTTCTGAACGCCAGCCTTGAATTGGGATATGAGAATGTGCCGCGATACCAGCGTGTCACCATTCCTCAGGACATCGCCTTGTTGGACAATGCCGTTCCGGACAAAGGTTTGCAAGACATGTACTCCAACGAGCTCAAGGCGTTCCTCTACCAGCATGCGGAAGATGAGCGCATGCATATAACTGAGTATCGTAATGTGAACGATCTCATCAAGAATAAGGGCAAGCATGCTGGTTTTATTTCGATCGGTCCGGCACCGTTTGGGAAGGATGTGCTCCTACGATTGCATAATGCTTTTCAGCATGGAGTATTCATCGATATTAATCCGGCACCAGACTTGTTTGATTCGGTGCAACCAGATTTGGAACAAACCGTTTTGGACGCGTTGGATACGCTGACCGCCTCCGGGAGCCGACGCATAGCTTTCGTCGGCGGAGTCGGAAACATTATGGGCGATCATGAGTATCCGGAAGATTCCCGTGCGTTCGCGTTCCGGAATTGGTCAGTACGTCTCGGACTTGACATCAACGGTCTCGTCTTGGAAGAAGGACCGTTCACCATAGAGAACGGACGCGCTCTCGGTGAAAAACTCATACAAATGCACAGTAACGACCTTCCGGATGCCGTCATCATTGCTGCCGATCCGATTGCAGTCGGCGTACTTCAAGCATTTGCGTCCGTTGGAATCCTAGTGCCGAGAGATATACGCATGGTCAGCATCAACAACCAAGAGATAGCGGAGTATACCTCGCCCGCGTTGTCATCGTACGACATCAACAAAGACGAATTAGCTAAGGCCGCGGTGTTTATGCTGTCGGAAGCGCTGTCCACCAGACGATCCGTAAACCAGCACGTGAGGATTTCCGCAAAATTGGTGGTCAGGGACAGTTTCGTGCCATCTTTATGAAAACCATACGAAAGAGGCCTGATGTGAGCAGAAGACGCGGCATATGGAAAACATGAATCTATGCCGCATCTTCTGCGTTATGAAGCATCGTCACCTGTTACACCAAGGTGAAGGAACCTTGCAAGACGATGTCGTCCCTCCTCCACAGGAAGGCGCAGAGGAGGGACACGCTATCCGATCGTCAGATCAGTTCGAGATTGACATCGAGGCTGATCGGCTGATCGGCGGGGATGTGATACTGGGAGTGGACCGGAGACATCCAGGAATCGTCGCCTCCGACACCCATCTGCGCGGCGAGCACACGGAGGAACATGTGCTTCGGAGCCGGCAACTCGTCCTGGTGCTGAGCTTCTTCGATCATGAAGCTGGAATATGGCTGCAGGCTCACAGCGAACGGTGCGGCACCGTTCGCGCGGCTGACTCGCAGGCCGTGTCCATTTTCATCGGTGATCTCCGCCCAACGGACTTCCTCGTGGTTGCCCGTCTCCTGCGGCATGAGATACGGAGCATGATCCTTGAACGCATCGGTGCTCCACACGCCCAGCTTGGCGTGCTTGCGATCCTGGTACGTTTCCTCGGGACCAGCGCCGAAGAACCTCAGATTCGAATACTGGACCGGCAGAGTCCATTCGATGCCAAACGCAGGAATGGTGGGCAGATCGCCGGATTCGCCCGGATATTCCACATGCAGGTTCAGACGGCCAGTGGTATCGGCGGTGTATTCGACGGTGACCTTGGTGCGTTGCGGCGTGGCCAGCTCATACGTGTATACGGCCTTGAGCGTGTCTTCATCGACCTGTTCGATGACATTGTCCACGCAACGGGCATAACGGCCGGCCGCCATCCACTGGGCTCGCTCGAATCCATGGCCGGCGCCACGGTCGTTGTCCGTCAACGCGCGGAATGTGGTGATCGCCGGGCGACGCAGCACGAATTCGTGACCGTCGAACGTGTAGGAGACCAAGCCGCCCTGGGTGCGAGAAAGAAGAATCTCTCGTCCGGAACCCTGAACACCCGCATTCCAACGGCCAACAGTGACGATGCCGTCCGCAGGCAGGGCCGCGTCTTCGGCTGCCTTCGTTCCGGCCACAACAGTCTGGCCGAAGGCGAGTTCGTACCCGGCAGGAGCCCAATCGGTCGCCTCGGCGAGGCGCTGGGACACTTCAAGCAACAGCTCATTGGCATTGGCGCGATAGAGATCCACCGGCCATTCGACATCGAACGTGCATGCCGAATCAGCGGGCACGTCGAAGCGACGCTCGGACTGCCATACCGGCTCCCCGTCAGCGAGGATGCGCAGCACGAACTGGTATCCGCCGGTCGAGATGAACAGATTGTCGTTCTTGATGGACACCGAACGATCGGTCACGTCGATATGGACGTTGGAGTACAGCTGCTTGACCTCCTGGGCCTTCGGCGCGGGAGTACGGTCAGCGAAGACCAGTCCGTTGCCGGAGAACTCGTAATCACTCGGGCGATCGCCGAAGTCTCCGCCATAGCACAGACGGGTGGAGCCGTCCGGCTGGCTGGCATAAATCGCCTGATCGATGAAGTCCCAGATGAAGCCGCCCTGATAGTGCGGGTAGCGTTCCAGTGCCGTGTATTCGTCCAGATTGCCGACCGAATTGCCCATTGCGTGCATGTACTCGCAGGAGATGTACGGTTTCTGCGGATCGTTCTTGAGGTATTCCTCAACCACATCGGCATGCTCGTACATGCGGGTTTCGATATCGGTCACGTCGTCATAGTCGCGGTTCTTTGTCACACCCTCGTAGTGCACGGGGCGGTTCGGATCGATGTCGTGCACGTGCTTGTACATGGCACGGAACACATCGCCGGTGTAGGATTCGTTGCCAAGGGACCAAATGACCACGCTCGGGTGGTTGTAGTCGCGGCGCATCATGCTGTTGACGCGGTCGACGCAGGCGCCTTCCCAACGCGCCTTGCTTCCTGGAACCGCGGTCTCGGCGGTGACTACGTCGCCGGGCAGGCACCAGCTGCCATGGGTTTCGAGATTGGTCTCATCGATCAGGTAGATGCCGTACTCATCGCACAGATCGTACCAACGCTCCTGGTTCGGATAGTGCGAGGTGCGGATGGCGTTGATGTTGTGGCGCTTGCAGAAAATCACATCATCGATCATGTCCTGCTCAGTGATGGAACGGCCGCGCTTGGCGTCGAACTCGTGACGGTCCGCGCCCTTGAACACGACGCGCTTGCCGTTAAGGGTCATGATGCCGTTTTCGATGTGGAAGCGACGGAAGCCGACCTTCTGAACGACGGCTTCGACAATGTCGCCGGCCTGATCGATGACATTGACTTCAAGTTCGTACAGAGATGGGCTCTCGGCGCTCCACGGCTCGAGGCCCTGCAAGGAACCGCTCGCGAACGTGGTGTTGGCGTCGGCGTTGGTCGAGGTCTCCCATACCACGTTGCCTTCGGAATCCTTCAACGTGGCTGAGATGGTGGCGGCATCGGAGGCGTTGCGCACGGACAATGCGGCGTCAAGAGAGGCGGTGCCGGACTCGGCGTCCCAATCGGCTTCGAGCTGCATGTTCTCGACATGGACGTGGGGCTGTGCCGTCAGTTCGACGGAGCGGAACAGCCCGTGCAGACGCCAGAAGTCCTGGTCTTCAAGCCAGGATGCGCTGGAATACTCGTAGCAAGCGACCGCCACAACGTTCTCTCCGTCATGCAGCAGATCGGTGATGTCAAACTCGTTGGGAGTGAATCCGTCCTCGCCGTAACCTGCGAACAGGCCGTTGACCCACACGTAGATTGCGGTTGCCATTCCATGGAAGACGATGGAGACGCTTCCTCTGGACTCCTTGGTGTCCGCAAGACGCTTGGACACGACGAACTTCTTGCGGTAGAGCGCCACGTGATTGTTTTCCGGAACATTCGGCTCCAGCGGATTCTCGTGGCCATCCCACGGATACTGGATATTCACGTACTTGTTCTTCAGCAGGCCTGCCATCTGCAGATGGCCCGGAACCTGGGTGCGGTAGAAAGCGGAATCATCGAAGTTTTCGGCAACGAATGGCTCTTCGTTGAAATCGATGTCAGAAGCCTGTACGATCTCGACGCGCCACTCTCCGTCAAGGCTTTGCGTGAGATCGGAGTACTCACCGCTCTGCGGATCATGCGTGAAACACTTGTGGTTGGAATGGGCCGGCGTGCGGTTGACCTCGAACACAGTCGCGTCGGTCAGCCATGTCTCGGATGCGTGCTCAACACGATTGCTGTTTGTCATGTTTTCTGCTTTCTTTCATTACTTCGTTGTGAATGATGAGGAAGCTAAACTTCCTTTACCAGTAATGATAAATGTTTTTTACCGAAAAGCAAATCGTATTTACCGCCACAGTTCCCTCTGTTTTTCAAGTACTCCCATTAAACATGTTTAAGTCGGTGACGGATAGGCTTTGCATCATGGGAATTGTTGCAACACGTCGGCAAAAGCTTTGATTACTAATGTTTTTTACTTCTGTTTATAAAACGGCGTATTGCAATACAAGATCAATGGGTGATTTCGGCTCCAACTCTCTTAGAGGAGAAGAAAAAATGAGCAACGCAACAGCCGCGGACGGTGGAGTCCGCCTGATGTTCGCCTTCAAGGTGAAGATCAACGAGAAGATACACGCCGAAATCGTCGAGCAGCTCGAAGCCAAGCTCGCGGCCGGTGAGATCCCCGACGAGGAAGTCAAGACGGTCGAGACGGTTGAAGCGTCAACGAGAAGGCCAAGATTCTGACCGAATAAATAACCAATACTTGCCACTCCTTCCTTTCTCTCTGATGGAGGCCCCAATTTCGATTGGGGCCTCCATTGGTATATGCACTGTTTTATAGCCGTTCAAAGTTTGTCAAATGAACAAAACGACCGATGTCCCGGAGCATAATGCAACCAATGTTGTTTCGTTTTTTCGCTCAAGGCATATCTTGCCATGTTCCGAGGTGAACCATGTATTTTGGCGAATGACCAATCGAAGAATCGAATTAGATTTCATTGTTTCGGATGAGAAGGTCCCAGCTTCACAGGGGGTATTAATGACATTTATCTCACGGGCGGCGCGCTATGTGCTCAGAAAGCGAGTGCGCACCGCAGTGCTGTTCATTGTGCTGACCATCATAACGGCGAGTATGCTGTCCGCAACCGCAGTTTCTCGGGCAGCGCAACATGAGGCCGGACAGATTGAGAAACAGGCGGTCGGCGGATTCGTGCTGGCCAGTAACCTGCAAGGCAGCATGCTGACACCTCGCGGAGGCGGAATGGTTCGTCCCGCTGATGTGCAACGAATCTCGAAGCTGTCCGGTGTTGACTCGTACATGGTCAGGCAGAACGCCACCGCCGATCTCGTGGGAGCCAGCGTGGTGAAGGTCCCCGGCGGCGATGATTACGATGCGGAGAAAGAACAGCAGTTCGGCAATACGGCCAACGTCATAGGCACAAACGATTCGTCAAAACTCAATGTGTTCACGTCGCACACGCTCGGCATGGTCGACGGACGTCATCTCAAGACATCCGATAAGCATATGTCGATGGTCCATGAGGATCTCGCCAAAACCAATGGACTTAAAGTCGGCGATACCCTCACGCTCAAGGCCAATCCATATGATGCCGACAATGAGTCGCATTCGACGGCAACCGTCAAAACCACCATCGTTGGAATATTCAAAGGAGACAGCGACAGAAAGGTATCCAGCCGCGCGGAACTCACCTCCAACACTGTGTACACCGATTTGGACACTACAAGTACTCTGTACCAGTACAAGGCCGGCAAGGAAATATATCAGGATGCCACTTTCGTTCTGGACAAGGGTGTCGACGTGGAGAAAACCATGGAAGCGGCGAAGAAGCTTCCAGTGGATTGGAACAACTACCAGATCACGCGCAATGACCAATATACGTCGAGCATGCTGAATGCCGCCCGAGGTGTGCGTTCCATGATGCTCGGCGCTTTGATCGGCGTGACCATTTCGGCCGTGATAGTTCTCAGTCTCATGCTCTTACTGTGGATGAACGACCGACGTCAGGAGATGGGCGTACTGGTGTCCCTTGGCATCGGCAAGCCATCCCTGATCGCCCAATATCTAACCGAGATGATTCTGATCGGTCTGCCGTCCCTGGCCCTCGGATGGTTGTGCGCACGAGGAGTGGCCCAATGGCTTGGCACTTCGGCCCTCCGTTCCGTGAACGCCTCCGCGGCGAAGGAGCTGAGCAGCATGGGGCAGGTTGGCGGCGATCTCGAATCCAATATGTCGGTTCGTACCTTGGATTCGCTCACGGTATCGATCGACACGACTGCCGTACTGTATGTGTCGCTCGGCCTGCTGGCGGTGATGCTGGTATGCGTCGCCATATCGTGCATACCGATGCTGCGCAAGTCGCCGCGAAGCCTGTCGGAGCTCCGATGACGGGCATGAACGTGTGGAATCGTGCCACGCTGGCAATCGTGCGTAAACCGGTACGCAGCGGAATCATCGGACTGCTGATGCTGATGGTTTTCACCAGTCTTGTGGCTCAGGTTGGAGTGTCAACGGCACTTCAGAAAATGTCCGACGATATCGGCAGAAGCATGGGAATAGGTTTTACTGTCGACACAGGCGAGAATCCTGCAAGTCTAAAGGAAGCGAGCCGGTTCTCGCGCATCCCCGGCGTAGGAAAAACCGTTTACGAGCGTAAGACCTTGGCAGGGGTGGATGGAGCGCATCCGGTTGTCCCCGAACATGGTCCTCGGCTGGATTCCGGTCTATCCACGCAGGTCAGCGTGCTGGGCACCACTGACTCCTCGTTGTCCGAAGAGTTCCAAAGCGGTCTGTACCGGTTGGAACAAGGACACCACATTTCAGGTAATGGCCGGAACGTACTGATTCACCGGGATTTCGCACGTGAGAATGGGCTATCGGTGGGATCAACACTCCGGCTCAGTCAGGAAGACCGCGATTCCACCGTTCGCGTGGCCGGAATCTTCTCTGGCAATGTGCAGGCACAGAGCCCTATGCCATCGGACGCATCGGAGAATCTTATCTATGCGGGTGCCCAAGTGGTTTCCGCGCTGACTGGAGAGGAACGGGTCGGCACGATCCGGTGTCTTTCGGATAATCCGCAGGCTCTCTCCGCCGCAGTGGCCCAAGCGAAAAAAATCGCTGGAAGCAAGTATGGCGTCACCGATGACTCGGCGCGGCTTTCCGGCGTGCTGCAGTCGGTGGAAACGGTGCGCGATCTGGTTCGTATGGTGCTGTTGTCCGTTTGCTTGGCTGATGTGTTGGTACTGGGCATGGCGCTTGTCTTCTGGATCCGCTCACGTATTCATGAGATAGGCACCCTTCTGGCTCTCGGCATCGGCAAGATGCAGATTATCGCCCAGTTCGCAATCGAAACCGGTCTCATGGCTGTGGTCGCAGCCCTGTGCTCGCTGGGCACGGGCTCCCTATTGTCTGGATACGTGTCCTCGCTTCTGCTGCACGATTCTGGAGTCGCGCCTCTTGAATCATTGCAGGTGGAGGCTCTGCCGCCAGAACAGACGCTGCTCATCCTGCTGCTCGGATGCGCGGTCATCGCGATTGCGCTTGCCGTGTCGTGCGCCGCAGTGCTGGCCAAATCCCCGAAATCCATTCTTTCCTCTATGCGTTAGGAGATATTAATCATGACTATCTGTCTGCAATTGGACCATGTCAATTACTCATATGGCGCGGCGAAGATCCGCGTTCTTTCGGACGTGAACGCTGATTTCGAATCCGGAAAGATGTATGCGATCACCGGTCCATCGGGAGCGGGAAAGAGCACACTGCTGTCCCTGTTGGCCGGTCTGGATGCCCCCTCTGATGGAGTGGTCCGTTTCGAGGGTGAGGATATAGCTACGACGGGTTATTCAAAGCACCGTCGCGAGCACGTGTCCTTGGTGTTCCAGGACCATAATCTGATCGACTATCTCACTCCCGAAGAGAATCTGCGTTTGGTCAATCCCAAGGCCGATATGAAGATCCTCGAGGATTTGGGACTGAGCCGTGAGGAATCGAAGCGCAACATCATGCACCTGTCGGGCGGTCAACGTCAGCGAGTGGCGGTCGGCCGTGCCCTAGTGGCGCCCGGCCGCGCGATTCTGGCGGATGAACCGACTGGCAGCCTGGATCCGGAAATGACTGATGAGGTGATTGATCTTTTGCGGCATGCCGCTCATCAACTCGGTAAATGTGTCATTGTGGTGACGCATTCCAAGCGTGTCGCCGATTCCGCCGATGCCGTTTACACTCTCAGGCACAAGAAGCTAGCCAAGGCATAGCTCGCTCGCCTAAACCGTGTCTTCCGTCCGAACAGCGATCCACCATCGGTGGCCTCTCGGACTTCCGTTACGGCAGGGGCCTCTTGACACGTGGCTGCTGCGCCACGTAATGAACGCGTTGGGCCGCGGCATCGCCTCCGCTGCCTACGTGTCCATGGGTGGGGCGGCATGCTGGCCGGCTTCTACTTGCTGTCCGCGAACAACGTGGGCTGGGCGACGTGCACGGCATCGTGGATGGTTCGTTATTCCAACGGCAGTTCTCGATAAACCAAATCGTCACGGACTGCAAAGCCCTGCCGTTCCCAGAAATCGTTGCCGGCGTCGTTGTCCGTGGGCACTCCGACAGCGACTTTCGGCAGACCGATTGCACGAAGCGTTTCAACCACACGGCCCACCAACATCGAGCCAATGCCCCTACCGCGTGCGTCGGGGTCGACCGCCGTGTGGTAGATGCGTGACCGTCTTCCGTCGTGACCGGCAAGAATCGCGCCAATGATCCTTCCGTCATCGTCCTCAGTTACGAAACAGGTGTCGGGATTGCGTTTGAGAAACGTCTTTATCGCATCCTCGCAATCGTCTATATCCCTCATAGTGAAACCTGTGCATCGTGTCCACAGTCCGTATACCAGCGGATAATCCTCGATTTTCATATGGCGTATGGTCATTGCGATTGGTTCGGTCATATTTCCTTCTTTCCTTCTTAAACGCCAATTCCGATTCTCGCATCGTTCGCGGTACTTCCCGTGTGGGTATGCCATATTTGTGTTGCGCGGCCGTCTGCAGCGCGCGTGTCGGGGAAGCCCCCTGAAGGATAATCTTCGATTTTCGGGGATACCCCGGATGTGAACATACGGCAACGGTATGGTGAACTGTGCTTAACTGAAATCATGCATATGAAGAACGGAAGCATCGCGAGAGCGGCGGCTGTGGTAATCGCAACCGCCATATTGTGCGGCATTGTGCCTATGATTGGCGTCGCACTGCGCAATTCGGCAATCGCGACAATGCGTGAGACCAATATTTTGCAGGCTTTAGCGGCGCTGCCAGAAGGGTTGCGCGACTGCTCTACGGTACTTGCGTATTTGTTTTCAACGGTAGGCTGCATCGCAATCGTCGCCGCGCTTGCCGCTGTCGATTTGCGTATTACCGGCAGCAGGCGCGTCGTCATCCGCGATGTCGTCGTGTCGGCGGCGCCGATACTGTACGTGACCGGTGTCAAATGGCTGGTCGAACGCCCCCGTCCGATCACGTCCGTCGGCAGTGATCTATTGCCAGGCGATCCAAGTTTTCCGAGTGGTCACACGGCAGCCGCGGTGATCGTATCGGTCATGATGATTCTTACCGTGCGTAATTTCGCGCGCAAACGCTTCCCCGACGGAGAAGATGACGGGCGTGCAAACGGAAGACGGGTGTTCCTCCGCAGGGCGGTCATCGGCGCTGTCGCGCTTGTCGTGGCGGTCGCCTGTTCTCGATTGCTGCTCGGCTTGCACTATCCGACCGACGTGATTATTTCCGCCACCATCTGTCCACTCATTTCCTACGCCGTATGGTGTGTATGGAACGCATACGAAAGCGCGGCGGAGCGGTAAAAACGTATCTGCCATGTGAGTTCCTTTGATTCCGAAATCAGTTAAGGAATGTCCGATTGTGCGGGCAAAACGACAGGTTGTGTAATGGGGCGCAGATTGGCGGCGAAAGGCTGGTTCAATCAAACTAGCGGCGGATGCTCACATGCGATGCAGCCAAGAACATCCGCAACAAGAACAGCGCAGGCTCAGGGAGGGCCAAGCGGGTTCGAGGAGTTAGTGCAAGGGAGAACCAATGGAACTCGAAGAACTTTCGGTCGTTGAAAAGGCCGCAATGCTTTCCGGTGGATCCGAATGGGATTCGCGAGGCAACGACCGCGCAGACATCCCCAGCTTCGTGATGAGCGACGGCCCCCACGGCGTGCGCCGCCAGCTCGGCGAAGGCGATCATCTCGGCATCGGCGTATCCAAGCCGGCCACCTGCTTCCCGACCGCAGGAACCGTGGCCAATTCTTGGGATCCGGCGCTCGCCGAAGAAATGGGCGAGGCCCTCGGCAGCGAAGCGCACGATCTTGACGTGAACGTGCTGCTCGGCCCGGGTCTGAACATCAAGCGCAACCCGCTGTGCGGACGTAACTTCGAATACTATTCCGAAGATCCGATCGTCGCCGGACGTATGGCGGCAGGCCTGATCCGCGGCATCCAGAGCAACGGCATCTCCGCATGCCCGAAGCATTTCGCGGTTAACAGCCAGGAACTGCGCCGCCAGGCCAGCAACTCCGTGGTCGACGAGCGTACCATGCGCGAATTGTATCTGACCGGTTTCGAAATCGCAGTGCGTGAAGCCAAGCCGCTGACCATCATGACCTCCTACAACGAGATCAACGGCGTCTACGCGCACGAAAACAAACATTTGCTCCAGGAGATTCTGCGCGACGAATGGGGCTTCGACGGCATGGTCGTCTCCGACTGGGGCGGATCCAACTCCGCGGTCGCAGCAGTCAAGGCAGGCGGATCGCTGGAAATGCCGTCTCCGGGCTTCACTTCCGCGCGTGAGCTGGAAGGCGCGGTCAAGGCTGGAACTCTGTCTGAAGCCGATATCAACGCGCGTGCCGCAGAAGTCGCAAAAATCGCGGCAGCGACCAAGCTGGTCGGTGTTGGACGTAACGATCTGCTCAAAGACGATATCGCAGCAGCGCATCACGACGTGGCACGCAAGGTGGCCGAAGGCTCCAGTGTGCTGTTGAAGAACGATAACGCGACCCTGCCATTCAAGGCCGGCACCCGCGTGGCGGTGATCGGCGATATGGCCGCAACCGCACGTTATCAGGGTTCCGGCTCCTCCAAGGTGAACGCCACCAAGGAAGAGAACATTCTTGAAGAGGTCAAGAACGCCGAAGGCCTCGTGCTTGCCGGCTATGAGCAGGGCTATGACCGCCAGGGCAAGGCTGACCGCGTGCTCGTGGAAGACGCAGTCGCGCTGGCTGGCAAGGAAAGCGTTGATGTGGTGCTTGCAGTCGTCGGTCTTGACGAACGCAGCGAATCCGAAGGCCTTGACCGTTCCACCATGGCGATTCCGCAGGTGCAGAACGATCTGGTCGAAGCGCTGAAGGGCGCGGGCAAGCCGATCGTGGTCGTGCTTGTCGCCGGCTCTCCGGTGGAACTGCCGTGGATTGACGACGTTGCCGCAGTGCTTTACGTGGGTCTGTCGGGTCAGGCCGGCGCTTCCGCGACCGTGCGCGCGCTGACCGGTGAGATCAATCCGTCCGGCCACTTGGCTGAAACCTGGCCGATGCATTACGAGGATTGCCCGAGCTCCAGTTGGTATCCGGCGATTGGTCGCGATGCGATCTATCGCGAAGGCCCGTTCGTTGGCTACCGTTATTACGAGACCGCCGGTGTGCCCGTGCGCTTCCCGTTCGGTTACGGCTTGAGCTACTCCACGTTCACCTACAGTGCCGCCACTGCTGGTGAGAACGGCATTGACGTGATGGTCAGCAACGATTCCGATGTTGCCGGTTCGACCGTTGTACAGCTGTACGTGCGCGGTCCGCAGGGTGGTGTGTTGCGTCCGGATCGCGAGCTCAAGGGCTTCGCCAAGGTTTCGCTTGCCGCACACGAAAGCAAGAGCGTGCACATCGATTTCGACCGTTACACCTTCCGTCACTTCGACGTTGCCAGCAACGAATGGAAGACGGAAACCGGCGAGTGGACGCTGATGGTGGGCGACAACGCCGAACACCTGCCGCTTACGATTCCGCACACCGTCGCAGGCGATGTCAATCCGGTTGCCGCGGATACTGCGCTCGGCCATTATCTCAGCGGCCACGTCAAGGAAGTGACCGACGCCGAAATGGCCGTGCTGTTCGGCCATGAGGTTGTGGCACCGGGCAAGCCGGTGACGTTCGGCGTGAACGATCCGATCATGTCGTGGGTGGATTCCAAGGGCTTCGTGGCGCGTACCGTCGCCAAGACGCTCACCAAGCAGGAGGCCAAGATTCGTCAGAAGACCGGCGCTCCGGACCTCAACACCCTGTTCATCCTGAACATGCCTCCGCGAGCCATGAGCAAGATGACCCAAGGCATGGTCGATTCCGCGATGGTCGACGCCATCGTCAAAATCGCCAACGGACACACCTTCCGCGGATTGGGCGGCGTCATCGCCGGCTTCTTCCGCAACCAATCCGCAAACAAGCGCACTGCAAAGGAGCTGAACAATGACTGATAACAACGCAACGCAGCCGGCTGAGAAGGTCGGTCCGATCCGCCAGTGGATCAAGGACCACCCGAACATCTGGGAGTTCATCCTGTTCAACGTGCTGTCGAACATCTCCACCATCACCCGTTTCGTGGTGACGTGGATCGGCACCGCCATCTTCATCAGTGGCATGGGCCTGACGCAGCCGTTCCACTTCCTGATCTTCAACTACGACACTCAGGGCAACGGTCTGGGCGGCTTCCTCACCTTCCTGCTTGCCGAGGCGCTCGCCCAGGTGGTGAACTTCTTCGTGCAGATGAAGTGGGTGTTCAAGTCTGACTCCAGCTTCAAGGATGCCGCTTGGAAGTACGTGATCCTCGCTGTGATCATCGTGGTTGTGAACCTTGTGCTGCCGGGCTATGTGACCGGTCTGTGCCAGGGTTGGGGCATGGGCGCTGGCATTGCTGGCACCATCGCTTCCGTGGTCAACACCCTGCTCGCCGTGATCGTGAGCTACCCGCTGCTCAAGTTCTGGGTTATGCCGAAGAGCAAGTCCAAGGAGACGGCCAAGTAACCCTTCATAGCTGACTTCTTTTTCTTCCCTTCCTCAACCCGCCCGGTCTTCCCCCTTTTTCCGGGCGGGCTTTCTTATGCCCTTTTTGCTGCTTTCCTGTAGTTTCTTATGATTTCTGAATATCGAAATGCAATCGTCAGCAGTGTTGCCGGCGTAAAATCGAAAACGAGATTGGCGTAAAATCGAAAGTCAAAACAGCGTAAAATCGAAAACGGGATTGGCATAAACTTGAAAGTGCGGAATGATGAGTGATTTGGCGAGGTCCTAAAGCTTCGTCAACCATTAAACGGGGTCGTTCTCTTCCTCTCTCATGACCTCGTTGGAAAAGCCCTGCATAGCTGCGGGGCTTTTCTTTTTGCTCAGAAAGACATACGCTAACCGGCCCCAGCAAATGAACGTTTTTTGTTCTTTTGTCAACCTCTTCCGTATAGTTGTATGCAGTAATCTCCCGAAAGGGGATTGCGAATCTATGAGGGGAGACAATGAGCTCGGAATTGAAGTTCGTCCGTTGCGGGTTTAACGGAGGAACAGAACGGGAATCTGGACGGCAGTGCCTGTCTTTGAAGCGTTGCCTTGCTTCGGTTATTGCTGTTTCCTTGTCCATCGTGTGCATGGTGCCTGCAGCATATGCTCAGAATATAGACGATGTGAGTAGCTCTCCTAACGCCGTAATTTCTGGAGGGGGGGGGGGTAATACTGTCGTAGCTGCTCCTTCTGCCCGCAATGTCAACGTTGACGATAAGACGTCAGAAGAGGCCAATACATCAAACGGTGCGCCAACACCTTCCGAAACGAATCAAGACGCACAGCAGGATTCATCTCCTTCATCTTCTACTACTGGTGATTCTTCCGAATCCTCAAATGGTGCGACAGACAATAAGGCGGACGACTCAGCAGAAGCTACCGCTGGCAATTCCACTAATGATGGAGCCCAAACGCAGGCTCCAAACGATGCTTCTTCTCAAGATGCCAAGAACGATTCCTCAAATGCGACGGATCAATCGCCGGCGAAGGCCGATGTGCAGGTCGCCGCGACGGCGCTTGGCGGCCGTGACTTTGAGGGTCAGGCCACGAAGGAGATCAACGGCAAGACCTACATCCTGATTGGTAACGAGCAGCAGCTGCGTGCGATTGGTTCTGGCAAGAAGGTTATTGGCCGCATCAACAAGGTCACGCAGACTTGCATGCAGCAAGGAGCCCTCAATTATCAGTGGGTGGACGGCACGCCGTCTTCCGAATACGCCGGTGACGCCGATCTCTCCGATTCAGATATTTTGCGCGATACTGATGCCTCCGACCACGACAGTCCACTGCTGGCATGCACGGCGTTAAGCGTCAACAGGACCCGCACCAAGTATTACGGCGTGGGTGCTGATGGCACGCAAACGGACTACTCCGCTGCCAACACCGGCCTGACCTATTCCGCAGACGCCAACTACCTGATCTTCCGTGACATCGACCTGTCCAAGAACGCGGCAGATACCAACAACACCGAGTGGACTCCGCTCATGTTCTCCGGCACTATGCTCGGTGCGGTCTCCAATGACGGCGACACCGAAGCCAGCCTGTGGAAGGCTGTTGGTGCCGATGGCGCAAGCGTGGTTCACGCTACCGCAGCTCGTCCGGTCATCAGCCATGTGGTCGTCAATCAGAAAGATATGGTCTCTAATGTCAAAGGCGACCAGCTGGATGTCAGCAAGCAGCAGGGCATCGGCTTCTTCGCCTCGATCACGAACAAGACCGTGATGAACAGCAACAGTCTGGGCAGCGCCGGTACGGCCGTGGTGTCGAACCTCAAGCTGCAGGATGTGTCGGTGACGAATCATACGAGTGAATCGTATATTCCGCCGACCTTGCTCGGTATGCTCACTTCGGCAGTGGGATTACTGCTCGACACACTGTTGAAGGCGTTAAAACTATTGACATTCGGACAAGTAGATCTTGACCTCAATCTTCAAGGTCTGCTCACCCTGCACAAAGACAATCCTTCCAACCTCGCCACGGGTGCATTTGCCGGCCGTATCTACGGGGACACCAAGGTTACGGACTGCGAGGTAGCAGATGTTTCGGTATCTAGCGTAAGCCGTATGACCGGTGGTTTCGTGGGATATGTTGAGGGCGCAACCCGATACGATGCAGTCTCCGGCATCGTAGGAGCGCTCACCAATGTACTCTCGAAGATCTTGGGTGTCATCCCGTTCCTCGGGCTGGGCGATTTGGTGGACTGGTTGCTGTCCGGCACGCTCGGGCTGAATGCCTTGATTCCGGTTGGCTACTACAACCCGGTTATCTCGAATAGTTCGGTGAACGGGTTCAAAGAGAACGTGGTGATCGGCAACAAGGACAACTCGCAGGCCGGCGGTTTTGTCGGTGCACAGATTGGTGCAATCATTGAGAACTCTTCGGTGACGAGCACGAATGGTTTCACCGTGCGGGCAACGCAATATGCCGGTGGTTTTGCCGGAGTAAGTCGCAACGGCAACGTGGGCGGTCTGATTAACTCGCTTGGCGTCGACTTGCTGTCTGCGCTGCGTCCGCAGAGCCTCATCGAAAACAGTGGCCTGACGGTAAACGGTGACGATAAGATCACCGTGCAGGCCGAAGACTACGCCGGCGGCTTCAACGGTGCCATGGCCAATGCCTATGCTGTCAATAATTCGATTACGGCTTCGGTCGCCGTGACTGCCGACAGATCCCACGCCGGAGGATTCACCGGATTCGCCTCCGTGGGATGGGGCCTGGAACTCGGTACGGACGATACCACGAATGCATCGCTGTTGAAACAGCTCACCAAGGCTGTGACTAAATTGCTGAGCGGCAGCGATAACGGTGCAGGAGAACTGCTATCCATCGTCGGTGTGAATCCTTCTGTGATTCTCGGTACACAAATGAAGGGTTCCCTCACAGTTGCTGCCGGCGGTGATTACGCGGGCGGCCTTGTGGGCGAAGGTTCGGGTACGGTGATCGGTGATTCCTCGCGGAACCGCCTTCAAAATCTCACATTCTGGAAGTACAACAATCTTCGTGACTTCCCACAGCAGCGTTCCACCACCATAGAAGGTCTTGAATCGGTCACGGCCACGGGCTCCTACGCGGGTGGCATCGCCGGCGATCTGCAACCGACAACGGTAGCTGGGTTGCTCAACAGTGTGGTGAAAATTGGCGATATTGCCACGCTCAAGAAGTTCGACCAGTTTGCCGCGTTCACCGTGGAGAACATGTCTGTCACCGCTCCGGCATCCGGCTTGACAGTGACGGCTGGTTCATATTATGCAGGCGGTGCCATCGGATGCGCCACCGGCGGCGACGTGGCCAACACGAACCTTACCAATCTGGCCACGGTCTCGGCCAGGGGAGAAGCCGGCGGTTTTATTGGCTTCTCTGGACCAGGCGACGCCATCGGCGCTGGCGGTCTCAATGTGCTTGGGCTTATCAAGCTTTCCGGTCTGCTATCGGTTGCCCAATATTCTTCGGTTGCAGTCACTGCATCGAACGTGAACGGCATCTCTGGCGGATTCACGGTTGCGGCAACCGGCAAGAACGAGAACAACGAAACGACCGATTACGCTGCAGGCGGTTTCTATGGTCAGGCCAACAGCACCAAGACCCGGGAAAGCCATGTGACAAACCTCAAATCGGTCACAGCCGATACCAGCACGTCCGATGGTGTGGCAGGCGGTTTCGTGGGCTTCTCCACCACCGGTGGCCTCGCCGACGCGCTCAGCAACGCAGAAGATTCCAGCATATTGGATGACCTGATCAAAGGCGGCCTGCTGTCCGTGAACGACCTGCTCGGTGCCGTACCGTATCTGATTCCAAGCTATACGTATACCACCGTGACGTACGTCAACGGCGGTTATGTCGAAGGCGATATCGCGGGCGGCTATGCGGGAAACTTCCAAAGCGGCAAGGTCAACCAGTTCTCCGAAACCGATCTCAAGAACGACTCAACGCTGGCCGGTGTACAGTCCCGCGTGCAAACCAACCCCGTGGCCGTTGTCAACCTTGACCATGTGACTGGCGGCGCATACGCAGGTGGTTTCGGCGGCAAGGTTGTCTCCGGTGCGCTCGCTTCGGCTGGCAACGGCGGCCTGAGTTTGCTCGGCAAATTCGGTACGGTGGATCTCGCCAACCTGTTGCAGGTGGTGCAGGGCTATGTGCCATTCATCTCCTACGCGGGTGTGCATTCCGATGCCACCACCGTGGAGGCAACTAGCGGTAACAAGATTTCCGACCCGGATGATCCCGGCTTCACCGTTTCCGCCACCCGATTTGATCAGTCCGATACGCAATCCGGTTCCGCCGGCGGCTACATCGGATACGGTTCCGGTGTGCAGGTGTCCCATTCCAGTGTGACCCAACTGCGCCGTACTGATGTCAAGGCACCGAAGAATCTGGAAACCGCCGGATCAATCGATGGCACCTATCTGAGCAAAGACAGCACATATGCAGTCACCGCTGCGCGATACGCCGGCGGTTACATCGGCAAAATGGACATCGGCTCGGCGGCAGCTGTGGGCGGTGGCCTGAGCCTGCTCGGCCAGAACGTCAATCTCAACGATGTACTCAGTGTGCTGGATGTCGTCGTCTCGTCGATTGAACACTCCGATGTGACTGGCGGCATCGGCGGATATTCCGTTCTGGCCAGCACCGCAAATCATAGGAATGCCAACAATGAGCCCGATCCACTGGGTATGGCTGGTGGTTTCGCCGGAGACATTGAAGGCGGCTATATTCAGGACTCGAGCTCTCATGAGTTCGTATACATCATCGGCCAGGTTTCGGCCGGCGGTTACGTGGGCGCCATGCAGCCGGGAGCCGTGGCGAACGTGCTTGGTGACGGCAGCGTGCTCAAGAAGCTTGTCAACCTCGACAACCTGCTCTCGCTCGTGCAGGACTTCGTGCCGACGATTCGCAACAGCTCGACCGATGCCGCAGTGTGCGGCGGCGCGGTGCGTGCCCAGGCGGCATCGGATACGACCACACGCCGCGGCATGGCCGGCGGCTATGCAGGTCGTAATCGTGGCGGTCATATCTGGGGCAACAACACAGCAGCGTGGAAGCAGGAGAATACCGACGGCAAATACAACGGGCCGCAGCGCGTAGCCTACGCCGCGCGCATCCGCAGCGTATACGGTGCCGAAATCGCCGGCGGTTACACCGGCTTCATGGAGGCGGCCGATACCGCTCAAGGCGGTTCGCTCTCCTTGCTTGGCGGTCTCATCAAGGCCGGCAATCTCGCTGGCGTGCTGTCTGTGGTCTACCCGACCGAGGAGCACTCGAAGGTCACTGGTCCTTTGCGCAATATGAGCTACGACCAATGGAAGACGTGGGCCGACAACATCGGCAAGTACGGTGCGTATGGCAAGGAATTTACCGAGGTAGCTACGGGCGATGGTGCGGGCTCTGTTACTGATCAGGATTCCCTGGACAAGTTCCTCGAATCCTACATCTTCGGATTCAACGTCGTCGCCGGTCGTGCGGAGTATCAGACTGGCGCGAACTTGCATGATTCCGGCGTCGCCGGCGGACACGTCGGTCTGATGTGCACCGGCACGATCACCGATGGCCAGTCGATGGATGTCAAGACCGTCTCTGCCATGCGTGCGGCAGGCGGTTATGCGGGCACGATGGAATCCGGCTCGGCATCCTCGTTCGGCTCTATCCAACTATTCGGCGACAAAGGCATCAAACTTGATTTGGGACAGATGCTCGACGTGGCACAGGTATTTGTGCCCGTCGTCAAATCTTCGAGCGTGGCCGGCTACCGCAAGGGTATGAAGGTCGTGGCCACCGGTGAAGACATCACGCACGGTACCGGTAATGCCGGAGGCTATGCCGGTCTCGCGGTCGGTGGCCAGATCTGGGGCGATCTCGACCAGAACGGCCAGAAGCTTGCCGAGGGTGTCACCGCTGCCGGCGCCAACGTTTCCAACCTGCGCAAGGTGGAAGGGCGCAACAATGTCGGCGGATTTATCGGCGTGGCCACTGCCGGTGCGGTTGCGGATGTGGACACCAATGCGTCCGAGGGATTCCTGCAAGGAATCCTCGACTCGCTGGTATCGAACCCGGCAAGTCTGGTCAGCGTATTGCAGGCCACGGTTACGACGATTCGCGGTGCACATGTGAGCTCGGATGACCCGGCATGGGGATACACGGTCAATGGCGCATATGAGAGCAAGGACGATAAGGGTAATACCACAGCCAAGTATGCCCTGAACGCCGGCGGTTTCGCTGGTTCGTTGCAAGCCGCGATCCTCGGTGACAAGGATTCCGCCAAAGGCACCGGCAGTGAAGCGGATCCGAACAATGACCCGGCTTCTCTTACTGTTAACGGGCTGCGCGCTGTCGAAGGCGGGCAATACGCCGGTGGCTTCTTTGGCCTTGCTGATGTATCCAGCGTCGCTTCCGTCGGCGGCGGCGAGGCCGGCGATAAGCAGGATACCAACCTGCTGCTCAAACTGCTCAAGGTTGGCAACGTGGGCGTGCTCGAAGCATTCCGCACCTTCATCTATGACGGTCAGGTCAACGGTGTGAGCGACGGCATCCAGATTGTCGCCCATGATTCCACCACAAAGGGCATGCTTGACTCGAAGCGTTACACCGGTGCGGTCGGTGGCTTCGGCGGTGGACTGATCAATGGCTCTGTGAAGCAGTCTGCGGTCACCAACCTCAACAGTGTGACCGGCGTGAACTACGTGGGCGGCTTCATCGGGCATCTTGGCAAATCCGGCACGGTCGCCGCCGACAATGCACAACTCGGCACGGATGCGCTCAATCTGCTTGGTGCCACGGCCGGCGTACTTGACATCTGGGGCTCGCACGTTGGCGATTCGCGCGTCACCGGCATCCCGGACGGTTATACCGTCACCGCCACACACCATGGCGACAATTACGGCAAAGCCACCGACAAGGCTACCGGACGTGAGGTCGCAGGCGGTTTTGTTGGATACGTGGATTTGGCCAGGGTGAAGGGCTGCACGTCTGACAATCTCAAGAAGGTCACTAGCGGTGAGATTGCCGGCGGATTCGTCGGTGAAACCAGCCGTGCCTATTTGGTTGACGCGAAGGTCAACTCTGTACTTGTGGAACTGCTGCTGCAAGTGGTGAACGCGCTGGTCAAGCTCCTGTACCTCGACAAGGCGGAACAGGTCGGCGTCATCGATTTAGGCAAGTGGTTCCCGGCCATCTTCGGCAAGGTATTCGATCTCAAGGTGCTTTCGGAAGGCGACGTGCTGTACGTGAACCTGTTCGGACTGAAGGTGAGTGTTGCTCTGTCCAAGGCTGATGATGAAAACCAGCAGCAGACCGACGTGGCGATTGTCACCATCGGCGATAGTGTCATCAAACTGCCTTGCAGCAAAGACGGCATTGATATGGATGGGTCAGGCAGCAACCTGACCGTCCAGCTCATCAAGGGCAACCGTACGCGCGTCGAACAGTCCACCGTAACGGGCATCGCCAATGGCTATGACGTGTTCGGCGGAGGGGCAACTCAGGATACCGACGGTGTGAAGGATCTTTCCACAGGCTACACGGGCGGCTTCGCCGGACTGAACGACGAGGGCGTGCTGGCAGACGACCACATGGTCTACGCCGACACGATCCGCGGTGCCAGCGGACTGGTCGACCCGTTCTCGAACACCAAACTCAAGTCCGTATGGGACTTCAACACCATGAGCGACATCCTCGGACCGGTCGATGACGGCAACGGCGACAAGGCATACAACACCTATCGCATTTACCGCAAGGCGGCCGCGAACGCTAGTGAGGCCCGCACCTCCGCACAGGACGGCAACAAGATCTTCTCGCAGAAGAACACGGCAGACGATGCGCTGAACACCGGACTCGATCGTTGGGAAGTGAAGCTGTTCGACGTGGTCAACACATACGACAGCAGCGCTGTGCACGGCTCCGCATCCGGCGACGCTGGTACCACATGGGTTGGCATCAAGGATGCCGTGGTCGACTCCACGGACGGCAGCACCAAGACGAAGCTCGATGCCTACCAGTCCCCGGCCAAGGCCGTGCTCATGCTCGACGCGACCGTGACCGACAACAACGGCGGACTCACCCCCGAACCGGACGACGGCCAGGACCCGTGCGGCAAGGACGGCTGCCGGAGCGTTGACTTGACCGTGCAGAAGGTGTGGAAGGACGGCAACCTCGAACGGCCGCAGTCGGTCGAACTGAAGATCGCCGCGCACTATACCGATGGCCGTGGCAATACGGTGACGCCGCAGACGATTCAATGCTTCGGCGCGGATTGCACAACCGTGACGCAGAAGAATCCATGGACGGTGACGTTGGACTCCTCCGATGCCTCTTCCTGGAGCAACACCTGGCGCAAGGTGATTCAAGGACTGCCGGTCGCATTCGTGGATGGACAGGATGCCAACGGCAAGGACATCGTGCGTTACTACACGTACACCGTGGAAGAAACCGCCGTGACCTATAAGGACGGCGATACCACCAAGACCATCAAGCCCGCGGAGGCCGGATACCAAGTATCGGTCTCCTACAACACCAAGGAACGCGTGGCCATTGTTACCAATGCGGCGTTGCTTCCGGATACGGGAGGCGCGGGCACGATGTGGTTTCTGATGTTCGGCTTGCTGCTTATGGGAGCTGGCGTGGTCTGGTACGTGCGTGATCAACGCGTTCAATCCGGCACAGTCCGCTCGGGCTCCAGCCGTATACGAAAGCGAGGTGCCCATGCCGCGTGACGACTACATAGACAAACCGTATCTGCCAAACAGAAAAGATTTCCATTTAGAGGAAGGAACAGTAATGAAATCACTGATGAAAAGGGTTTTCGCTGCCGCTGCGGCGATTGCCACCGTATTTGGATTGGCTGCGACGACAGTCGCCACGGCCAACGCAGCGGATAATGCCACGCTGACGGTCAGCACTACTGACGCGAAGTTCGCCGGTAAGACCGTGAACGCCTACAAGATGTTCTCCGCCACCGTGAGCGGTGACGGTGGCAGCAAGGCTGTCTCCTACACGTTGACTGACGAGTGGAAGCCGTTCTTCAAGAACTCCACTGCTTCCGGACTGACTGGTGCTACCGACGAGAACGTCAACGATAAAGCAAACGACTACGTATCCAAGCTGAAGGGTGAAGACTTGGTTGCTTTCGCTACCAAGGCATCGAACTGGGCGCAGACTAAGGCCAACAACATCACGGCTGGCACGACCGCTAAGGTATCTGCCGCTGCTACGGACGGTAAGTACTTGGCGACGTTCACTGGTCTCGACTACGGCTACTACGTGGTCGCTGTGCCGGGTGCGACCTTGGCCAACGCCAGTGGTCAATACGCCACGCTAGTTTCCGTTGATAGCACCAATGTGACTGCCAACATTAAGGGCGACCTGCCTACCGTCGACAAGAAGGTACAGGTAGGCGGCACTGGTAAGGACGCCACTGACGCGAAGATCGGTGATACCCTGACCTTCACCCTGACCTCCACCATTCCAGACATGTCCGCCTATGACACCTACACCTTCAACTTCAAGGATACGTTGTCTCAGGGCCTCACCTTTGGACAAGTCACTTCCGTTACGGTCGAAGGTGTGACTGATCCACTGACCGTGAACACTGACTACACCGTCACCACTCCTACGGTCTCCGACAATACGCTTACTGTCGCCATGAAGGACTTCAAGGCCAAGCAGCAGGCCAATGCCGGCAAGAAGATTACCGTCACCTACACGGCCACGCTGAACGAGAAGGCTGTTGTGGGCGGTGTTGGTAACACCAACTCCGCAACAATTCAGTACTCCAACAACCCGAGCAGCGGTGGCACCGGTGAGTCCGAACCCAGCAAGGTTCGCGTCTTCACTTATGGCTTCACCGTCGATAAGTACACTGGTGACAAATATGATGATGACGCTACTCGACTTGCTGGTGCTGAGTTCACACTTGCACCTAAGAACGGCACCGCTATGAGCTTCGTGCAAGTCGATGCCGGTAGTGCGACCGCGAACGCTGTATACCGTGTAGCTAAGGCTGGTGAGACAGATACTACGACGACTATCACCACTCCTGCAAGCGGTAAGGTTGTCTTCCGGGGACTGGAGAACGGCGAGTACACGCTGACCGAGACCAAAGCGCCGGCCGGCTACAACAAGCTCGCCAGCGCCATCGGCGTGAAGGTTGATGGCAAGAACGACGGCACTGACACCACGGATGCCACCGTCGCCATCACCTACAACAACGACAATGGCAACAGCTACAACCAGACCGCATCGAACGGTGTCATCCCGGTCCAGAACAAGTCCGGTGCTATCCTGCCTGGCACTGGTGGCATGGGTACCATCGCCTTCACGGTGATTGGTGTGCTGGTCATCGCGCTCGGCGTTGCCTGGACTCTCAAGCGCAAGAACGCCTGACGAGCATGGCCGTGTTTTGGGCGTGAAGGGCACACACCCGCTACGCCCACAACACGGTTTCCTCGCGAAAAGAACGCTCGATGAAACGACTGCGCAACATCCTGCCCTTACTGGTCATTCTCGGTGGAATGCTCATTCTGTTCTATCCGACGATCAGCAACTTCCTCATTATGCGCAACGCCAGCCGCGCCGTAAATAACTACGACGCCAGCGTTGAAGCATTGAGCCAGGAACAGTACCAGAAGGTGCTGGATGCTGCGCACGCCTATAACGAAAAGCTCGCCCAGAACGATGCAGGAGAGACCGACGCTCTTGCCAGTGCCGTCAATTCCGCATCCACGGACGAGGAATACAACAGTCTGCTCAATATTGACGGCGACGGCATGATGGGATACATCACTGTGCCTAAGCTCAAGGAGACCTTGCCGATTTATCACGGCACTTCCGAGAAAGTACTGCAATCCGGCATCGGACATCTCGAACAGACCTCACTACCAGTTGGTGGCGCGTCCACTCATGCGGCGCTGTCTGGCCACCGGGGCTTGCCCACGGCAAAACTGTTCACGGACTTGAACCTTATGAAAAAAGGCGACAAGTTCTACATCACAATACTTAAAGACACGTATGCGTATCAGGTCGATAAGATCACTACCGTTCTGCCGACCAATACCAAACAACTGGCAATTGAGCCCGGCAAGGATTTGGTCACGCTCATCACTTGTACGCCGTATGCGGTCAATACGCATCGGCTGCTGGTGCGCGGCCATCGCATCCCATACGCGCCGCAGCAGCAGGATGACGCCAAATCCACGTTCCACGTGGACATTCCGCTGCAGTACTTGTTGCCGTCTCTTGCACTGATTGCCTTGCTTATCGCATGGCATTTATGGCAGCGTCATGAGCGGCGACGCCGGCAGAGTGGGAGCGCCAAGGTCGCATCTGGTGATTCTGACTCTGCGGATATCGAGCCGGACGGTGACTTGCCTCCTCAGCCAGACAGTACAAATAACCAATCACATTCATCACGGCGAAAAGGACCGGGCAGACATGTTAGACCTGCATAGCGGAAGCGAATATGGTGCGGCGCGCATTGCTGCCATGATTGCCGCCGCCGTTACTATCGTCCTCACTGTTCTTGCAGCCTTCGGCTCTATGGTGCCGTATGCGCAAGCTGATTCTTTCGGCGCTCTCACCATCAATGCCGTATGGGGCCGAGACACGGCTTCGCCCAAATTGCTTGCCGGCGATACCTATTCCATCGTGCGCGTCGCCACCGTCACAACGAACAATGATGGTAGCGTCTCCTCATATAAAACCGTCGGCGATTTTTCCGGCCTCACTGCCGATTGGGAACGCCTGACATCAAGTGAATATCACGATGCTGCCAAGAAGCTCGCTACGCACGCGGCGAAAAACAAGCTGTACCAGCATTCCGGCACCACTAACGTAGCTGGTCAGCTCACTTTCCAGAATCTGCCGCTCGGCCTATATCTGGTCTCCCGCACGAGCTCGGCGAAAGCCAACAAAGCATACGACTGTGATCCGTTCCTCATCTCGATTCCTGGCAGTGGAGACACATCCGCTGATCTCAACATCACAGTAGAGCCGAAATTTAGCACTGGAACTCCTGTTGTCCCGCCCGAAAATAACCCGAGCGAGGAGCCGGGCAATCCTGGCCTTATCGGTCGTACGGGTGCCGCCGTAGGCAGCATTGCCGCGGCAGCGGGGCTCATGTTACTTGTTACGTTCATTTTGATCAGATTGCGCATGAGACGCCGCATACGGGATGTCAATTCGGCCGGCAAATCCCATACAGATGATTGCACGATGAAGTGAAAAAAGTAAGCATGAGCGACGAACGATTCTCTCCGGAACAAGCACAGTATCTGGCTTCGCTGCCTGCGGTCATAAGTATTACTGGTTCACGTATCCGATATGCAGAGTGGTTCAAGCGTGAATGCGTTTCGAGTGCTGAAAATGGTGAATCTCCCACTGTGCTGTTCCGCGAAGCGGGGCTCGGTCCTGAGTTGATAGGCGAAAAGCGTATTGAACGGTGCATGCATCGTTGGAGGAAGACAATACGAATAGAAGATCCAGGCACGGTAGACAGAGTGAATCTCCCCGATGCTGAGGTTACTTCCAGTCGCACGAATGAAGGTAACCCTGGAACCGGTGGAAATGATATGCGTGATTTGATTATCCGTCGACAGGCGCTTTATATCAGACGTTTGGAATTAAAAGTCGATGACCTAAAGATGCAGCTCTCGCAGCAATCCCTATCAAATGATGTGCAATGAGTTGTGCTGGATAAGCTGAGAGCGTCATCACTATTGTCTCTGATTCAGTATGAGATTTGTTTGAAACATTGGTGATTCGTGATTTGCGCGTGTATCTCGAATCGATGGGTGGCACGAATCGAATCGCATATTATCGGGATGAAAAAGGCCTTGAAGTTGATGTGATTCTTGAATTGGTGGATGGTCGCTGGGCTGCGGTGGGGATTAAGCTGAGCGACTTGAAAGTCATGGAGAAAAATGTGGACAAACTACATGCTTTCAAAGAAAAAGTGTGCGGAAATCCTCTATCTCAAGTTCGTGAGCCTGAATTCATGGCATTTATTGTCGGGCGTGGTGATATTGCATACCGGCGTGATGACGGCATTCTGGTGCTGCCGATCGCCACGCTCGGGGCGTAACAAATGAACGTTGCGGCAGGTGGGACAATTGGGGGAACGAATTGAACGAAGGAGACGGTGTGCAAGGAGTGCGGCAGATGCGGGAATCGCAGGAATCGCAAAAAACACGAGAATCGCAGGAGTCGCAGAATCCTCAAGGAACGCAGCCAAAGATTGGCAGAATTCCGGCGCTGATTGCGGCGGTGGCGATTGTGGGTGTGGCCATTGGTGCGGCCGCTGGCCTGCTGACGCTTATGCTGTACGGCGTCGAGCATCTTGCGCTCGGTTATGTTGAGAATTCGCAGGAATCCGGCCCGTTCAACGTTCCTGCGATTCGGTGCTTGATTTCCGTGACCGTTGGCGCGACCGTCGCCGCCGTGATTTGGTGGCTGTTGCGTACGCGCAGTACGAAGGTGCCGTCCGTCAAAAAGGCGGTGAATGGCGATATTATGCCGATTTGGCAGACCGTCGTGCATGTGTTGCTGCAGATTTTCATTGTCGGTACGGGCATGTCGATCGGTCGAGAAGTGGCGCCGCGCGAGTTGGGTGCGATGTTCGGTCAGCGGTTCGCACGTTGGGTGCGTCTCGATGCGAAAGACACCCGTATGTTGGTGGCCATTACGGCCGCCGCCGGCCTTGCGGGCGTGTATAACGCGCCGCTTGCGGGCACGTTTTTCGCGGTCGAGATTCTGCTCGCCGACATAACCCTCGAAACGGTGACGCTCGCTTTCGCCTGTTCCGCGCTGGCTTCGTGGGTGGCGTCGCTGGTCAAGGGCACGCACGCGTTCTACCTGATCGGCAAAGCGGACGGCCTGTTCACCCCCGATTACATGGCGTTCGCACTGGTTGCCGGCATGATTCTCGGCGCTGCCGGCGCACTGTTCCGTCGCGGCTCGCAGTGGGCCGAGAAGTCCAAACCGTCGGGCGCGGGCATTCTGTGGATGTTGCCGCTCGCCGGCCTGCTGACTGGCGTGGTGGCGATTTGGGTGCCGCAGGTTATGGGCAATGGCCGTGCCACCGCGCAGTTGAGTTTCTCGTCCAAGGCCGATTTGGCGGTGGTGCCGATTTTGCTGGTTTCGTTCCTGGCGAAGGCGATTGTCACATTGCTGACGATCCGTTCCGGCGCTTCCGGCGGTGTGCTGCAGCCGGGTATTGCGCTCGGCGCTTCGGGGGGTGCTGTGCTGGGTGTTCTGTGGATGCAGGTGTTTCACACGAATTCGATTGGCATGTATGCTCTGCTGGGTGCGTGCGCATTGCTCGCAGCTTCCCAACAGGCTCCGCTTATGGCGATTTGCTTGGTGATGGAACTTGCGGATGCTCCGATCAATCTGTTTGTGCCCATTGGATTCGCGGTTGCGGTGAGTGCGTTCACCGCATCGTGTTTAGGGGAGCCGCTTGCCGCTTTGCGCCTATCGAAAAGTGCGGAAAAGAAGGTAATTAAGGCGAATGCGCGTTGAAGGGTGTGTTAGGCGGTAAACTAGGGGGTCGGCGTATAGATGGTCGATGCTGAGCGCCCGATGATGAAGAAGGACGTATGACGAAAGACAACAATTTCAGGCTGGAATTTCCGACGGATACCGAGGTGATGGGGGCTGACATGTCCGAACCGCCGAAGCCTCCGACGGTCGCTTCGCAAGAAAGCGATGTGAACGGTGTAAGCGATTTCAGTGTTTTCGAGGGTTACGGCGATTACAGCAATGAAATTCCGGTACCACCGAAGAATACCGGCAAAATCGTCGCTATCGTGATTGCGGCTATCGTCGTGATTGCTTTGATTGGCGGTATTGCATGTTGGATGCTTTCGAATAATTCCAAGAAATCAGCCATTACCAGCGCAGCCGCGCAATGCCAGGATTCCACAAGCCAGCTGCAAAGTGCCAATAACACGCTTTCCGACGCTTTGGAAATCGGAAAAACCGGCGCGAAGGTCACTGCCGATCAAGTCGCCGACGTCAGCACCGTCACTAAGCTCAATGCGGCCATATCTAACGCGAAGGAAGCGAAAATCCTGTCGTGCGACACGTCGCAGGGCATCAGCAAGCTGAAGAAATCCGCGAAAGCCATGGCATCCGAGGCACGGAGCATGAACGACAAGGCCGAAAAGATTACAAATGCGGCCGAAGCCGTCGACGCTTCCAAAGTGCTGGCCACGCAGAATCGTCTGAAGGGCCAGCTCAATGACGCGATCGAGCAGGCGCAGTCCGTGCTCGACAATTCCGACGGCATGGTGGCCGACGACAGCGTGCGCATGGCATTGCAGCAGGCGATTGACTCGGCCAGAAACCTTGCCAATGGCACCAATCTCAAGGAAAACGACGTGACGGCCGCCGTTGACGCGCTGAATGCCGCCAAAGACGCCGTTCAGCAGGCGATGGACCAATACCAGGAGGCGTCGTCGACTCCCAACACCGTGACGAACAACACCAATATCGGCACTAACGGGGGCTCTAACGGTGGTGCTGCGAATAGTCCGGACAATACGGCTGGAGGTGCTGCGGCGGGCGGCGCGGCTGGAGGTGCGGCGAATGCCGGCGATGCTGGCGGCGACGCATCGGCAGGCGGTGATGCCGGTGATGCGTCTGACGGCGATGCCGCTGCGCAGAATCTTGAAAACTAGCGGAGCCGCCTTAAGCCTTATGGCCAGTCCTACATGGCCATAAGGCCGGTTTTCCGCGGAATAAGCGCGGTCAGCACAAACCAGTGGTCTTCGGTGCGAATCGTCACTTCGCCGCCATACTGCTGCGCGATATGACGAATCGACTTCACGCCGAAACCATGCCGATGCTGATCGTCGCGCTTGGTGGTGCGCAGATTGCCTTCCGCATCCTTCTTCAATCGGGAATCGTAATAATTCTCAACCCGGATAACAATAAAGCGATTCTGCTCGTATAACGCAAGTTTGATCAGACGCTGCTCACGTTTCGGCAATTTCGACGTCGCTTCGATCGCATTGTCAAGCGCGTTGCCGAACAATGATGCGATATCCATCGACGACATGCCGCTTAGCAGCGAGCCGTCCGCGACCGCCGTGAACGTAATGCCTCGATCGGCGCACGTGCGCTCTTTCGTGGTCAAAATAACGTCAAGCACGGGATTGCCGGTATGCTGCTGCGCGCTATAGCGCTGCACCGATTGCTCCAGCTGCTCGAAGCCGGCCGCGGCATGCTTCGGATCGACTTCGGCACGCAACGCCGCAAGCTGATGCTTCAGATCGTGCGCAAGACGGCCTAGCGATTCGATATTTTCCTTCGATTGCAGGTATTCCTGATGCTGGCTTTCCAGCTGCGCGTTGATCGACGCGAGTTCCGTATTCGCCTCAATACGGCGCGCCTGCTCCTGCTGCGCATATAGGATCGCGAAACCGCAGAAATCGACCAGCGTGCGAATGTAGAAGATTTCCTGGCCGACCGAACCGGAAAACGGCGTATTCGTCGACACGAAACTCAAATTGCTCATGGCGAACGTGACGATCATGATGGCCATCGTCGCAATCGCGGCGGAAGCGGTCGGCAAGGTAGGTGTGGCCTGGCTGAAATTGCCGCGTTCAACCATCCAAGCTAGACCGAAGCACAGCGCATACGTAACGACAAGCAGCGCGATCGCGCGCCAATCGTAATCGGTGAATCCGTCGCGCACGCCAATGAACGTAACGATCTGCCAATGCAGCGACGCCACCAATTCGGCCAACACGAACGCGCGCGCCGTAATATACAGGCCCTCGCGTTTGCCGGTGCCCGCGCCGAGCAGAATCGTCGCATACATGCAGGCGAATGCGAGCAGCATACCGATGATCCAGAACCAGATCGGCATACTGCCGTCGAAATACTGCACCGCGACCAGCGATGCCAAGCCGGCCGCACTGACGATGATCGACCGTCGGAGCGGCACGCGACGATACGACACCGCGATATACACCATGCACGCGGCCCATTCGCAGATCGCCGTATAAGAACGGGGGATGTCGGGCAGAGCGTTGGTGATTGGCGTCATCGGCGGCACCGAAAGCACGGTCACCAAAACGGAAGGTATGGAAGGGGAGCCTCCTGCCAGTCCTCCTGCCAATCCGGCCAGCGCATTCGGCAATATCACGCTGGTCACCTGCCACCTCCTATATAGTCGGTCAACGCGGCGAGGAACGCCTTCTTGCGTGGTCGGCTTACGCGCAACTGTTCGCCGTTCGACATCACGCAATCCTGGTCGGCGACGCCCGTCACATGCTTGAGATTCACCAGATAGCAGGAATTCGAGCGGAAGAAATGGTGGTCGGCGAGTTTCGCTTCCATGTCTTTGAGCGTGCCATTGATCGACAGTTTGCCTTCCAACGTGTGGATGACGATGGTATGCCGGATCGATTCGAGATACAGAATATCGGCAAGATTCAGCCGCATCTGCCCGTTGCTGGTTTCGATAAGCATGGAATCGTCGCCATTGCGCCTCACCATGTCGATCGACTTCTTGAGTTCCTGTGAAAACGCGAACCACGGCAGGGGCTTGAGCAGATACGACAATGCGCGCACCTCGTACCCGCTGATCGCATACTGCGGTGCGGCGGTGATGAACACGATCACGACCTTGTCGTCGCGCTCGCGAATGCGTCTCGCGGCGGCCATGCCGTCCATTTCGCTCATTTCGATGTCGAGCAGTAAAATATCGTAAACAGGGGTATATTTCTCTACGATTCTCGCGCCGTCGTCGAATACGGAAACGGTGAATTGTTCGTCATTTTCCTGCTGATATCGGTTGAGATAGTCAAGTACCAGCTGGCAGCTTGCGGGATCATCCTCGACCACGCCGATTCTAATATTGCGCACTGCAACCTCCCTGTTCTGTCTTTCGCTCCGCACCATTGTCTTGCATGATGGCGATAAAGGCGTGTATTTACTACGCCGTTAACCCCCTTTTGCCAGCGTAGGTAAACAGCGCGACTCGCGACACGCATTGACAGTTTTAGCGTTGTATGTATCATGGAACGTGGCTCAACGAAGAGAACCTTCGCCAAACCAAAGAAATAAATTAACGCTTTGAATTGTGGCTTTGTCGAAGTCGTAAGCCGCAAGGCGAGGCACCGAAAAGAAATCCCTTTACAACGGATCGTGAGGCACGTACCTGCCTCTGAAAGGATGACAAATCATGGCAGAAGTCGTATTCGACCATGTTACTCGTATCTACCCGGGCAACGATAAGCCGTCGGTGGATGATTTGAATATGGACATCAAGGACGGCGAGTTCCTGGTGCTGGTTGGCCCGTCTGGCTGCGGCAAGTCCACTACTCTGCGTATGCTCGCTGGCCTTGAAGAGGTCAACAAGGGCCGCATCCTCATCGGTGGCAAGGACGTCACCACGATGCAGCCGAAGGACCGCGACATCGCAATGGTGTTCCAGAACTACGCTCTGTACCCGCACATGACCGTGGCCGACAACATGGGCTTCGCTCTGAAGATCGCCGGCACCCCGAAGGAAGAGATCCGCAAGCGCGTCGAGAAGGCCGCTGAGATCCTCGACCTGACCGAGTACCTCGATCGTAAGCCGAAGGCTCTGTCCGGTGGCCAGCGTCAGCGCGTGGCCATGGGCCGTGCAATCGTCCGTGAGCCGAAGGTCTTCCTCATGGATGAGCCTCTGTCCAACCTTGATGCCAAGCTCCGCGTGCAGACCCGTACCCAGATCGCTGCTCTGCAGCGCCAGCTGGGTGTCACCACCCTGTACGTGACCCACGATCAGACCGAAGCTCTGACCATGGGTGACCGCATCGCCGTCATCAAGCTCGGTGTCCTGCAGCAGGTCGGCGCTCCGACCGAGCTGTACGATCGCCCGGCCAACGTCTTCGTCGCTGGCTTCATCGGCTCCCCGTCGATGAACATCAACACCCACCCGGTGGTCAACGGCAAGGCAAAGATCGGCGAAGACACCGTGGATCTGCCGGCCGAGGCCGTCAACAAGCTCACCGCTGAAGACAACAACCAGATCGTCGTCGGCTTCCGTCCGGAAGACGCTTCCCTGGCCGCCCCGGATGACGCCAACGCCTTCTCCCTCAAGGTCATGAACGTTGAGGATCTGGGCTCCGATGGCTACATCTACGGCAACATCATCACCGATGGCTCCGCTGCTGAGGCATCCACCATGATGTCCGATCAGAACAAGCTCACCACGATCCGCGTGAACCCGCGTGCTCTCCCGAAGGTCGGCGATACCGTCAAGATCAAGATCGACCCGTCCAAGATGCACCTGTTCGCTCCGTCGACCGAGCTGCGTCTGAACTGAGCTGATATCGAGTAACCAACCGTTGGCTGTTTCTTCAGGGGAATATCCTTTACGGAAATCGGCTGGCGGGTGGCTGAATAAAAACTTGGCGGAAGCGCGAACTTCCGTCAACCATTAAACGAGACGTGCTCTTCCTCTCTTATCGTCTCGTTGGAGAAGCCCCGCGTCGGTGCGGGGCTTCTTTTGTTTTCCGCAAGCACGATATCGGCTTGTAATGTCTGTTTGTAGCATCGATCGCAATATTCGATCGTAATATGAGATGGATAGTGAGATTCCAGTATTGAGATCATCGCATATCGGCAGGTGAAACGGATTCGTCCATACTTGCTTCTTCGGGTAGGTCAACAGGTAAATTGTTGATTCATGGAATCTCTTGAATTGCCACAGATGGATCCCCGTGTGCTGAAAGCAACTTCCGTGAAGGCCGAAGATCCGGCTGCCTCATCTCCGGAGCCGCATGCGCTGAAAATCACCGCCGCAAGCTCGAATCCAAAGATGTTCACCCTGCCGTGGGAAAAGCCGCTGGCTACTTGGCCGGAAGACCTGCTGGCTAATCTTCCGCGTGGTATTTCCAGGCATGTGGTGCGTTTCGTGCACGTAGGCGACGAAGTGTACGCCATGAAGGAAATCACGCGCAATGTGGCGGAACGAGAATACGAGCTGCTGCGTCGCCTGCAGAAGCTGGAACTGCCGACCGTGCAGCCGATCGCCGTGGTCACAGGCCGTCATAGCCGTGAAGGCGAGCCGCTGGAAGCGATCCTTGTCACCAAGCATTTGAAGTTCTCACTGCCGTATCGTGCGCTGTTCGCGCGTAATCTGCGCCCTGATACCGCGGAACGACTGATCGACGCGTTGGCCGTGCTGATGGTGCGTTTGCATTTGGCTGGCTTCTATTGGGGCGATGTGTCACTGTCGAACGTGTTGTTCCTGCGCGACGCCTACGCGTTCTCCGCATTTTTGGTTGATGCGGAAACCGGTGATCTGCAGATTAATCTGACGGAGGGCCAGCGCGAGTACGACGTTGATTTGGCCCGTACGAACATTATTGGCGAATTGATGGATCTTTCGTCCGGTTCGCTGCTGCCGAGCGGTGTTGACGAAATTGCGATCGGCAACCGTTTGGTGGATCGTTACCATTCGCTGTGGAGCGCGCTGACTGATACCGACAAGTTCGGTCCGGATGAGATGTGGAAGATCGAGAAGCGCGTCAACAAGCTCAATGAGCTTGGTTTTGATGTGGATGAGCTGGAGATGAAGACCGCCGAAGATGGCAAGCGTGTGCTGGTGCGTCCGCGTGTGGTCGATGCCGGCTATGCGAATCGTAAGCTGCTGCGATTGACTGGTCTTGATGTGCAGGAGAATCAGGCTCGTCGACTGTTGAACGATTTGGATGCCTACCGCGCTTCCACATGGCGTGAGGGTGAGGATCTTGAGATTGTCGCCACTGATTGGATGCGCGAAGTGTTCGAGCCGACCGTGCGCATGATTCCGCGTGAATACCGTTCGCAGATCGAACCGGCTCAGTTCTTCCATGAAGTGCTTGACCACCGTTGGTTCCTGGCCGAGAAGGCGGGTCATGATGTGCCGATGGCCGAGGCGGTGCAAAGCTATGTGGAGAAGGTGCTTCCGCAGTACAAGCTCACCACGAAGGATGTGGACGCGTTGAACGCCGAAGCCGATTCCGGTGTGATCGACGACGAATACACCTACGACGATCCCGACGACGGCTACAACCCCGACGACGATCCCGACGCAGCTGTATGGGCACATTGATAGAAAAAGCTCCAGTGGAGCTTTTTCTATCAATATGCCCTGAGACGAGGCGATAGCCGCGCCGAAGGCAGTATTGAGTCTGCGGCGTAGCCGCAGTCAAAAATTTCAGGGCCGAGCCGTTAAGCGGAGGACCACTAATAATCCTCCGCTTTTGTTATCCCTTCACACCCCTCACTTTCAAAACTCAAAAAAATTTTGACTTTTGAAAGTGAGAGAACGTGTTGCGAGAGATCGTTGGCGGGGGAGTGGGTCTGCGGTAAGCGCAAAATCAATCCAAGTACAGATTTGCGCAACAAAATGAGCGGATAATCCGTATGGACTATCCGCTCATATGTATTTCGGACTTGCTGCCTTGTTGTGTTTACTTCTGCAGTTTCGCTGTGCTTACTTCCTGTCGCTTCGTGTTGATTACTTCGCGTCAGCGGCGGCACCGGCCTCGCGGCGGGCGCGTGCGACGGAATACAGCGTGATGCCCGCTGCGACGGAAGCGTTCAGCGATTCGACCATGTTCGACATTGGGATGCCGGCGATGGAATCGCATGTCTCGCGTACGAGACGGCTCAGGCCGTTGCCTTCGGAACCGAGCACCACAACCAGCGGATCGGTTTCGAAACCGGTTTCGCCAACGAGGGCGTCGCCGCCACCGTCGAGACCGACGCTGTAGTATCCGCGTTCCTTCAGGCTTTCAATGGCTTTGGTGAGGTTCACCACGCGGGCGACTGGCATGTGCGCGGCTGCGCCTGCGGACACCTTCCATGCGGCTGCGGTGACCGAAGCGGAACGACGTTCCGGCAGGATCACGCCGTTGGCGCCGAATGCGGCTGCGGAACGGATGACCGCGCCCAGATTCTGCGGATCGGTGACGCCGTCAAGCGCGATGAACAGCGGACGTGCCGCAATGCGTGCGCTTGCGGAGTTGGCCGCTTCCATGGCACGAGACTTCTTGTCCGCGCGTTCCACCAGCTCGGCGAGCGAGGAATACTGGAACGGCTGCGCCTTCATCACCACGCCCTGATGGTTGGAGGAGCGTGCGATACGGTCCATTTCCAGTCGGTCGGCTTCCATGAGGTTCAGTCCGTGAATGCCGGCGAGACGAATGATTTCACGCGTGCGATCGTCGTGCTCGATGCGTGCGGCCACATACAGCGTGCTCGCGGGCACGCCGCAGCGCAACGCTTCGAGAACGGCGTTGCGACCGATGACGAGATCGTCGGATTCTGAGCTGAACTTTGCCGCGCGACGGCGTGCCGCCAGTCGCGGATCAGCCATCTTACGACGATTGGTAGCCTGCTTTTCCTTGTAAGCCTTGTGATATACGCGATCTTCGGCCTTGGGGGTCGGTCCCTTGCCCCTCAGCGCGTTACGATGCTTTCCACCCGACCCCTTGGTCGGTCCTTTTTTCATTGCCATAGTTGTCCATTCTCCCAGCACCCCGGGAAAAGGCTACTGGCGTCGCGTCCGCTCGATATTGCTCGATATGATGGCAAGAATGGAGAAGAACAAAGAGATTTTCGGATTGCCCCTCATGTTCTGGGGCTTGTGGGTCACGCTGCTTATCCTGTGGATGGGCCGCTTCGTCACGTCATTCCTTTCCATGTATCTGGTGTCTGACATGCATGTCAGCGCGGGCGTGGCCGGCACCATCGTCTCCATGTACGGTTTCGGCGGCATCTTCGGCTGCCTGTATGGCGGCGCGCTGTCCGACCGCTTCGGCCGCCCGGCGATGATCGTCATCGGCAATCTCGGCTCCGCCGCGATGCTGGTCCTGCTGGCGTTCATCGGCAATCCGTGGATCATGGCGATCGCGCTGCTGGCCTACGGCGCCATCTCATCCATGCCGACGCCCGCGGTCGCGGCGTACGTGTCCGACGTGGTGCCGTTCCGCAAACAGAAGCGCGCGTATTCGCTGCAGACGTGGGCCGCGAATTTCGGCTTCGCGATCGGCCCGATCATCGCCAACCAGTTGGTGAAGATCTCCTATGCGCTGATGTTCTACGCGGAAGCCGCGGTGCTGGTGTTCGCCACGATCTTGATGATCGTGTTCTTCAAGGAAGTCGGGCTGGGCAAGCGCCCGCGGGGCGAGGTCGCGCCGGCGCGGGCGTCGCAAGCCGCGGAATCAGCTGCGGGAAATGCCGTGGAACATGCTGTGAAACAAACCGGCGAATCGCAGCGGCCGCAGCGGTTCTCCGTATGGCGCAGCTATCGTCGCGCATGCGCCGACGGCGCGCTGATGTCGATGGTGGTGCTGATGTTCCTGTACACGCTGGCGTATTACCAGATCGTCAGCGGCCTGCCGATTTCCATGACGCAGATCGGCCTTGGCACGGATGAATATTCCAGTCTGCTGACCATCAACGGCGGCCTGCTGTGTCTGCTGCAGATTCCCGCGATCGGTCTGTTCCAGCGGATGAGCAACACCCGAGTGCTGGTGCTCGGCATGTCCATCACGGCGGTCGGATACGCGTTCCAGATCGGCGCGAATTCGTGGGTGGCGTTCGCAATCGCGACCGTGCTGTGGACGCTTGGCGAGCTGGGCACGTTCCCGATTGCCGCCACAACGGTGGCGAACATCGCGCCAAAGGATGTGCGCGGCACCTACCAAGGGTTATACAACCTGGTGTGGTCGCTGTCGAACGCGTTCTCGCCGTTGGTCGGAGGCTGGATTCTCAACGCGTTCGGCAGCCGTGTGCTGTGGATCTGCTGCACGGTGATGTTCGTCATCGTGGCAATCGGCTTCTACGTGACGCGCGGCCCACGCGAACGCGCCGCCGCCCGCAATCTCGCTGTTGAGGAGGGGTAGCCGGCGTACGTGAAAAGCGGGAGGCCGCGATTCCGTTTGGAACCGCGGCCTCCCGCTATGTGATTTAAGGATTGGAAAGAAGAGGGGCGAGGTGCTGTGGCGCCTGCGCCTTGCCTCCCGTCTAGGAAGCGGTCTTACTTGTTGAGGACCTTCTTGAAGAGGTCGGAGGAAGCCTTGGCGAGTGCGAACTGGCCGAAGCCCGGATCGATGGAAGCGAGGTTGGCGTTGATGACCTGGTTGAAAGTGTTGTTCTTCATGATGTTTCCTTTCGTTCGGCTTGGCGGCGCGTATCTGTTTTCTTGTCCATTCCTCTGGCCGCTGCCGTAAGTCTGTGTTTGTTGTCTATTTTCTTTTCTTCGTTCTTCTGTTGTGCCTTCATCTTACGTCGGGCAAGTCGACAATGTCATGCGACGATCGTCACTTCTTTTGTAAAATCATCGGCTAATCTTGAAGAAAAAGTAACGTTCGCTGAAAATTGGCGGACGCATCTTATAGTCCATATTCTTTGCGTCTCTTGTTGGCTTTGATGTAAGCGTCACTATCGGAACGAATGCCAACGACGATGATGGTCATGATTCCATTTCGCAGTAACGGTTTGTAAACAACGCGAATGCCGATATCCCTGAATTTGATTTTGCAAAGCCTGGAAAGTTTCGTTCGTTCGGCATTGCGTAACGGTTTGCCATACCCGCCTTGCGAGGTGGGCAGTGGGTTTGTGCGAACTTTCTCGATTCCCTTGAGTACTTGGATTTGCTCGGCTTTGCCGAGTTTGCGCATGTCTTTCTTGGCTTCGTCAAGCCATTCAACTTGCCAGTTCATGCGAGTTCCGGCTCAGGTGCCTCGGCGAGGTCGCTTGGGGAAATGCCGAGATCGAGCATGACCTCTTCGTTGCTGATAGTTGTGCCAGTACTGTTGTCGAGTCTTTTTTCGGCAAGAAGCAAGTCTTCGTTGTCTTCGATTCGTTCCATGAGAGCGCGATAGTTTTCGATATTCATGAGAACGTAGGACGGCTTGTTTCGTTTGATCAGAATGACTGGATCGTGGTCGGCCCGCTGCAACAATGCGGAAGTACGACCATTGCTGAGCTCGCTGATTGGAGCAAGGTCATCGAGTATGTCAAGTGCGCTTGCCATGATAAACCTTTCTTAAAACCGAATTTCATACCCAATTATATACCAGTATTAATACCAAGATTCATGGTTGTGCGACTTTGAATCTTGGTATAAAAAGCGATTTCGCTATGGAAAGGGCACCGAGCTGTTGCTTGGTGCCCCTGGGAAAACAGAGATAATCAGACTTTACGGCCCGCGCCGCAAAAAATTACTTGCGCTTGGACTTGCCGAAGGTGAACGCACGTACGATCGCGACGATGCCGATCGCCACAAGCGCGCATCCGCCGAACAGGATCAGCCAGGTCGTGGAGCTGACGGGGGAGAACAGCACGATGAAGCCGGCGACGATCGACAGCAGTGCGTAGATTACGGCCCATGCGGAGCTTGGCATGCGCCACGATTCCACGAGCGCCATCACGCCTTCCAGCATCCAGCCGAGACCGACCACCATGGTGATGAGCACGGCGAGTGTGGCTCCGGAAAGCGCCGCGTTTTTCAGCATGACCACACCGCCGACAGACAGCATCAGGCCGATCAGAATGTCAAGCACGCGCCATCCTCCCGGAAGCCCGAGTTCCACAATTGCGGTCACAATGCGGACCACACCGGAAACCACGAAGTATGCACCAAGCGCGATTGCGGCGACCTTCAGTGTGGCACCCGGCCAGATCAGCAGTGCCAGGCCGAGAATGACGGCGGCGATGCCGAGTACCGCATACGTGCCGCGGATCGCGTTCTTTGCCTTCTTCGGGAGCCATTCCTCCACGAGCTTGAATGGGCTGATCGGCTGCCAATTGTTGGTGCCGTTGTCAGCGTCGGATTGGCTGTTCTGCTGTCCGTATGGTTGGCCGTACGGCTGACCGGTGGTGTAGCTCGCGTAGAAGAAGCCGTTCTGGTTGGGATTCGGGTTGGCGTTGGGACCGTCGAAGTAGCATGGGGTCTGAGGCTCGCTTTGATACGGATTGCCCGAATTGTTGGGATTGCCGCCCTGCTGCTGGGATTGCGATTGCTGGTTTGGTGCGTATGCCCCGTATTCCGGCTGGCCTTGCGGCTGCTGTTCGTTGCTGCCATTTTGATTCGGATTGTTCGCATACGGGTTGTTCATTGCGTCGCTCATGATGGCCCCTTTCCTGGAAGAGCGTGCTTCGTGACGCTCGGACGCGCGCGAATTTGCCCGCCTGCGCTCGAACGTTTCGGAAGTTCTGCCCCCATTCTAGGCAATCCGTCTAATTTAAGCCATCAACAAAATCCCCCTCATCGTCCATTTTGATGGTCTGATCGCATGTTTTTTCCGAATTGTCGCACGATCTTGCGAAATCGTGAGACAGAACTGCGAATCGTGAGGCCGAAAGTCAACTTGCGGCACAACGAATGCCTCCCGATCCTTGAAATCAAGAATCGGGAGACATTTCGCACGTAGGAATCGACTGAATCCTTGAAACTAGAACAGGTCGAGGGCTACGTCGAGGTTGAGCGGCTGGTCGGCGGGCAGCTGATACTGCTCGTGCACCGGGCTCATCCAGGAATCGTCGCCGCCGACACCCATCTGAGCGGCGAGCACGCGCAGGAACATGTGCTTCGGCTCCGGCAGCTCGTCCTGATGCAGCGCCTCCTCAAGCATCGTGCTCGAATACGGCAGCAGGCTCATCGCAAACGGCTTCGTAACGCCGGTTTCAGTATTCGCAGTCTGGCTCACGCGCAAGCCATGACCGGAATCGTCCGTAATCTCAGCCCAACGCACGTCCTCATGGTTGCCGGTTTCCTGCGGCAGCAGATACGGCGCGCGATCGCGGAAGGCGTTCGTATCCCAAATGCCCAGCTTCGCATGCTTGCGGTCGGCATACGTTTCCTCCGGGCCTACGCCATAGAATCGCAGATTCGAATACTCGACCGGCAGCATCCATTCAATGCCGAACGCCGGAATCGTCGGCAGATCGCCGTCCTTTTCACCCGGATATGCAACATGCAGATCGACGTGGCCAAGCACATCGGCAACGTAACGAATGGTGACCTTCGTGCGCTGCGCAATCGCAAGCTCATACGTGTAAGTGACGGAAACTGCGGTTTCGCCGAGCGGCTCAACCTTCGTATCAACGCAACGCGCATACTTTCCGGCAACCGCCCACTGCGCACGCTCGAACGCATGGCCCGCGCCGCGATCATTGTCGGTCAGCGCACGGAACGTGGTGATCAGCGGCTTGCGCAACACGAATTCGCGCTCGCCAAGCTTGTACGACACCATGCCGCCCTGTGCAAGGGAGAACAGGGCTTCACGGCCCGCACGGCGTGCGCCGATATTCCAGCGGCCCAAGGTGATCGCTCCATCGGAAGCGGCGGAAGCGGCCGTAACAGTATCGGCAATCTTGCCACCCGCAACCACGCACTGGCCGAACGAAAGCTCATACCCAGCCGGAGCCCAATCGCAAGCGGAAGTCAACTGCTGGGACGCCTCCAAAACCAGTTCCTGCGCACCTGCGCGGTAATCGTCGATCGGCCAATCGATCTCAACATGCTCGCTTGTACCTGCGGCAACGTCGAAGCGGCGCGAAGAAGACCAAACGGGCTTGCCATCAGCCAAAATACGCAACACAAACGTGGAATCAGCCGTCGAAACAAACAGATTGTCGTTGGTGATCGTAATGCCGGAAGCATCGACGGTCATATGCACGTTCGCGTACAGCTGCTTGACGTCTTGCGCCTTTGGCGACGGCGTGCGGTCGGCGAATAGCAGGCCGTCGCCGGAGAATTCGTAGTCGCTCGGACGGTCGCCGAAATCACCGCCGTAGCACATGCGACCGTTGCTGTCGAGAATCGCCTGGTCGATGAAATCCCAAATAAATCCGCCCTGATATTGCGGATAGCGTTCCAAAGCCGTGTATTCGTCCATGTTGCCGACGGAATTGCCCATGGCGTGCATGTATTCGCAGGAAATATACGGCTTCTTCGGATCGGACTTGAGATATTCCTCGATTTCGTCGGCGTGCGCGTACATGCGGCTTTCGATATCGGTCACGTCGTCGAACGCGCGATCATGCACGGAACCTTCGTAATGCACGGGGCGGTTCGGGTCGATCGCGTGCGCGTGGGCGTGCATCGCGCGGAACACTTCGCCGGCGAACGACTCGTTGCCGAGCGACCAGATGAGCACGCTCGGATGGTTGTAATCGCGGCGCATCATGCTGTTGATACGGTCCACGCACGCGCCCTCCCACTGCGGTTTGCTGCCCGGCACCGCAGTTTCGGGGGTTTCGATGTTGTTCGCAACCCAGCTGCCGTGCGTTTCCATATTGGTCTCGTCGATCAGGTAGATGCCGTATTCGTCGCACAGGTCGTACCAGTATTCCTGGTTGGGGTAGTGCGAGGTGCGGATGGCGTTGATGTTGTGCCTCTTGCAGAACGTGATGTCGTCGATCATGTCTTGCCTGGTGATGGCGCGGCCGCGCTTCGCGTCGAATTCGTGGCGGTCGGCGCCCTTGAAGACCACGCGCTTGCCGTTGAGCTTCATGATGCCGTCTTCGATACGGAATGTGCGGAAGCCGATACGCTGCACGTTTTTTTCGACCAGCGGGCCGTCGTGGCCGACGACAAGCACCGTCAGCTCATACAGGGTTGGCTCTTCGGCGCTCCACGGCGCAATGTTCTTCAGCGCGCCGGAATTGAGGGTGATGGTTTCGTTGGCGCATTGCGTGGATTCCCACACCACAGTGCCGTTTGCGTCACGCAGTTTCGCCTTGACGGTGGCCGCGTCGTTTGCATTGCGCAACTGCAGGGTTGCATTCAGCGTTCCGGCGGCCATGGAGGGATTGTAGTCGGCTTCGATCTGCACGGTTTCGACATGCACGCGAGGCTGTGCGGCGAGCTCCACGGAACGGAACAGGCCGTGCAAACGCCAGAAATCCTGATCTTCCAGCCAAGAGGCGCTCGCGTATTCGTAGCAGGCGACGGTGAGCACGTTGTCGCCGTCAACGTTCAACGCTTCGGTGATGTCGAATTCGTTCGGGGTGAAACCATCCTCGCCATAGCCGACGAACGTGCCGTTGACCCACACGTAGATCGCGGTGGCCATGCCGTGGAACGTGATGCTGACGGTGCCGTCATTTTCCAGCGTCGCGGCGATCGGACGGTCAAGCGTGAAGGAACGGCGGTAGATCGCCACATGATTGTTTTCGGGAACGTTCGGCTCCTGCGGATCCTCATGGCCATCCCATGGATACTGCACATTCACATATTTGTTCTTCAAATAGCCGGCCATCTGCAGGTGTTCGGGCACGTTGATCGCGCCGAAACCGGCATCGTTGAAGTCAGCTGCGGCGAACGGCGCGTTTTCCACGTCGACGTTGGCTGCCTGAGTGACGTTTACTTTCCATTCGCCGTCGAGATTCTGCTTTGGTTCGGTGGCTTCGCCCAGGAAATACCGATGATTGGAGTGCGCGGGCTTGCGATTCACCGCGAATGCGGTCGGATCGGTGAGCCAGCTTGCGTTCGCCTGCCGCGCCTGCAGGATGCGCGATTCCGGAACCCCTTGCGTTTCCTGTGATTCTTGCAATTGCGTGGCTTCTTCTTGAGCTGCCATAGTAACTACCCCTATCCATTGCGACGTTGCCAATGTACGCTACGAATCATAGCGTAAGTAATTTTGTTTACTAACATCCGATAACATATCACACTTCCGCCAAAGATGGTAGCGACATTGCCGTCGGTGTTGCCGTGTAATCGAATGCGCGGTCGAAATAAGATTGCAGATTATGTTTCACGATTTTGTGAAATCTTGACAAAAGACGGTGCGTTGCAGTCTTGCAAAATGGGCACGGTGTGTAATAATGGCAGGAATGCACCGATGGCGCACGTCCGGTGTCCACAACCGCGCAGCATTGCCCTGTCAGACGGAATCTGTGAAAATCGCAATTTTCCGCAGTTTTCGCACTATCGCAACGGCAGGGGAGTGCTGACTACTCCGCGGCGCTCCCAAGGAGATCATCATGGTTGATCGCAAGGAAGATCAATCCACCCAATTCCGCGATACCAGTTCGGGAAATTTCGAACAAGCGAAAAATATCGCGACGCAAACGCAAGTCGATCCGTCGCTCGCCGATGCGCAAACCGTAGCGCAATCGCTTGGTGTCGATTTGAATACCGGCCTGAGTCAAGCGGAAGCCAAGCGGCGTCTCGACAAGTACGGGCCGAACGAACTCTCGTCCGCACCGCCGGTGCCGAAATGGAAGAAATTCCTCGAACAATTCAAAGACCCCCTTGTCTACCTGTTGCTGGCCGCAACCGGCATTTCGCTCGTCGCATGGTTCATTGAACGCGCCAACGCCGTACCGGGTGTGGAAGGCGGCGAAGCATTGCCGTTCGACGCCATCGTCATCGTGCTGATCCTCATCGTCAACGCGGTGCTCGGCTACATCCAGGAATCGAAGGCGGAAGCCGCCGTCGAAGCGCTCTCCAGCATGACCGCGCCGCAAACCAACGTGCTGCGTGACGGCAAAATCGAACGCATCAACACGGTTGACGTGGTGCTCGGCGACATCATCGTGCTCGGCGAAGGCGACTCCGTTTCCGCGGACGGACGCCTCTTCGCCGCCGCCAGCCTACGAATCGCGGAAGCCAGCCTCACCGGCGAAAGCGTGCCCGTCGGCAAAAAGACCGACACCCTCGCACAGGCGAAGGCCCTCGGCGACCGCGCCAACATGGTGTTCAACGGCACGTCCGTAACGCAAGGCACCGGCCGCGCCATCGTAACCAGCACCGGCATGGGCACGCAGGTCGGTAAAATCGCCGATCTGCTGCAAGCCACGGAAGACGACGAAACCCCGCTGCAAAAGGAAATGAACTACGTTTCCAAAATCCTCGGCAGCGCGGTATGCATCATCGCGGTCGTGGTGTTGGTCGCGCTCGCGCTTACCGAAGGCTTCCAAGACGTTCACGATGTGATCGATTCGCTGCTGTTGGCCGTTTCTCTGGCGGTTGCGGCCGTGCCGGAAGGTTTGGCTGCGATTCTTACGGTGGTGCTCGCGCTCGGCGTGCAGCGCATGGCCATGCACAATGCGATCGTCAAGAAGCTGCATTCGGTGGAAACGCTTGGATCTGCGTCGGTGATCTGCTCCGATAAGACCGGCACGCTCACCCGCAATGAGATGACCGTGGAGCGTGTGGTCACTCCGAGCGGCGAAGTGCAGCTTACTGGCACCGGCTATGCGCCGGAAGGCCGCATGGTGGTCGATCCACAGACCATGGAACATGCGCAAATACGCGGGATCATCGAATCGGAAGCCGTTGCGACCCTTGCCGTGGGCGCGTTGGCGAATGACGGCGAACTGCGCGAATCTGCTGCTTCTGCCGGAAATGCGGAAAACGTAACGTGGGAGGCGGTCGGCGACCCGACCGAAGTCTCACTCATCGTCGCAGCACGAAAAGTGAAGGCGGATCGCAAGTACGCCAACTACGAGCGCGTTGGCGAAATCCCGTTTACTTCCGAACGTAAGCGCATGTCCATCGTGGCGCAAGACAACGCTGACGCCGGCCGTCTGACCGTCTTCTCCAAGGGTGCCCCCGATGTGCTTCTTGGATATTGCAGCAGGATTGCGGTCGGCGGTGCGGTACGTCCACTTACGGAAGGTGATCGTCAGCAGATTCTTGCGACTGTCGAACAGCTTTCCTCCGACGCATACCGCACGTTGGGTCAGGCTTATCGTCCGCTCGGTACCGCTTCTCTTGCGCAAGTGCCGGGAATCATGCTGAATTCCGCAGGTCATGTTGCCGATATTGCGGAACAAAGCGATGTGCTTGAGAACGATTTGATTTGGGTCGGCATGGTTGGCATCATCGATCCGCCGCGTACGGAAGTGCGTGATTCGGTTGCCGAAGCGCATCGCGCCGGCATTCGTACGGTAATGATTACCGGCGATCACCCGCTGACCGCGGCGCGCATCGCCACCGATCTGGGTATTATCGACAAGGGCGGCACGGCCATGACCGGCAGCCAGCTTGACGAACTATCCGACGAAGCGGCATTCGACAAGGTGACCAGTGAAGTGTCCGTCTATGCGCGAGTCGCGCCGGAACACAAGTTGAAGATCGTTGAATCCTTGCAACGGCAAGGCAATATCGTGGCCATGACCGGTGACGGCGTGAACGACGCTCCCGCAGTCAAAACCGCCGATATTGGCGTCGCCATGGGCATTACCGGCACTGAAGTGACCAAGCAGAGCGCGAAAATGATCCTCGCCGACGACAACTTCAGCACCATCGTCGCAGCCGTGCGTGAAGGACGCGGCATTTTCGACAACATCCGCAAGTTCCTGCGCTACCTGCTGAGCTCCAATGTGGGCGAAGTGTTCACCGTGTTCGGCGGGGTGATGCTCGCCGGATTCCTCGGCATCACCCAGCCCGGCAGCCAAGGCGTGACCGTGCCGCTGCTTGCCACGCAGCTGCTGTGGATCAACCTGCTCACCGACGCGGCACCCGCGCTCGCCATGGGCGTCGACCCGTCCACCGACGATGTGATGGCGCGCAAGCCGCGCAAACTCACCGATCGCGTGATTGACGCCGAAATGTGGGGCGACATCATTTTCATCGGTGTGATTATGGCGGCCGTCACCCTGATCGGCATGGACATGCACTTGGACGGCGGTCTGTTCACCGACCGTTCCGTCGATGCGATCGGTCACGACGCACAAATGACGGAAGCACGCACCATGGGCTTCACGATTCTCGTGTTCGCGCAAATGCTGAACGCGCTTGCCTCGCGCTCGCACTTGCAGTCAGCGTTCGTCGGACTGTTCTCCAACAAGTGGCTATGGGGCGCGATCGCGCTGAGCATGGTATTGCAGCTGGCGGTGATTTACATTCCGTTCCTCAACACCGCTTTCGGTACGGTACCGCTCAGCGTCGGCGCATGGGTCGAATGCCTCGGCCTTGCCATGATCGTGCTCATCGCTTCCGAACTGCGCAAATGCGTCCTCCGCGCCAGATAACGTCCGAAAGTGCGCAAAATCTCGGACGTTATCCAGCTTTCTGGAAGGGAAAGGTTTGTGAAGTCAATGATTGATGGGCTTCTTTCTTGCCTAATCTTTTTGGTGAGATGGGAGGTGCGCGGGATGCATTCGTTTGTTGAAGTATGGCGTCCGATGAAATTTAAGTGTTTTATCTAAATCAGATACAACATTTATTTTCATATCGGCTATACGCTTCTTTTAGGAAATCTGTCGGATCGCATCGAAGCGCTTCCGACAGACGCCTGGCTGTATCCAGCCGCATGCCTGAGGTCGAGCGATAGCCTGTCTCAAACCAAGAGATGTTCGGCTGGGGAATCCCTGTCATCTCTGACAACTCGTTTTGCGTATAGCCGCGAGTCCGACGAATGTCTCTTAGCCCGGATTCAGCGCAGTGGATTCCGCCTCTCCAACCTTCGTCGGGATGGAGCTCCAACACGTTGCAGTGCAATGCTTTGGCAATTTGGCGAGCGGTGTCCAAATGCATATTGCGTATGGTTTCCGGATTGTTTTCGAACATGACGAGACGATCATGATCCACGCCGGAGAGCTCGGCCAGCTGTTCTAGAGACATTCCTTCTTTGAGTCTCAGGTCCTGTAGCCTCATAGGCTGCGCCTCCATGCCGTTCCCTCCCTTCACGGTATCACTGCGGAATATTCGATCCGTCTTCTATTTGAGTCAAAAGCCTGTTCAGGAAAGGGACCATCCCGTCTTGGCAGGCCATTTTGCTCCGCTGCGCCCCACAGGATAACAGAATCCCCTCAACGTATCGTTCCGTCAATTCCTGATAAGGCGACTCATACGACGAACATGTTTTCCGGAAGGATGAGCTGGTTTCTGTGGAAAAGGAGAAAGACGATTCAGATGGACGGAATCGGGACACGCCGAGGGATGTGTTTATTTGCAACGGTTTTAGGGTATCTTTGGAAGGGTCGATTTGCGTGATCGCCGGGGTTCGTGTAAATTGACTCTTCGCTGCCGCTCGGCGAGTGGTTCCCCGGTTGGGGTGCCTCGAGGCGGGTGAGCGGTGGTGGTTTGAGAACTCAAGAGCGTATTTGTACTACTTCTTTATAGTCAATGATTGCCAGTTCATCGTCCGCTCGTTCGCGAGTGGCCGGGAGGCCTTGAAGGACGGTGAGGTTTTCGTGCGATGCGCCTTTCCTTATAAGGCGATCGTCAATTTTCTTGTTTTTGAGAGTCACATGTTGGCTTTCTGCAAAGTTTTTTTTGTGGAGGGTTCGATTCTGGCTCAGGATGAACGCTGGCGGCGTGCTTAACACATGCAAGTCGAACGGGATCCATCAGGCTTTGCTTGGTGGTGAGAGTGGCGAACGGGTGAGTAATGCGTGACCGACCTGCCCCATACACCGGAATAGCTCCTGGAAACGGGTGGTAATGCCGGATGCTCCGACTCCTCGCATGGGGTGTCGGGAAAGATTTCATCGGTATGGGATGGGGTCGCGTCCTATCAGGTAGTCGGCGGGGTAACGGCCCACCGAGCCTACGACGGGTAGCCGGCCTGAGAGGGCGACCGGCCACATTGGGACTGAGATACGGCCCAGACTCCTACGGGAGGCAGCAGTGGGGAATATTGCACAATGGGCGCAAGCCTGATGCAGCGACGCCGCGTGCGGGATGACGGCCTTCGGGTTGTAAACCGCTTTTGATCGGGAGCAAGCCTTCGGGTGAGTGTACCTTTCGAATAAGCACCGGCTAACTACGTGCCAGCAGCCGCGGTAATACGTAGGGTGCAAGCGTTATCCGGAATTATTGGGCGTAAAGGGCTCGTAGGCGGTTCGTCGCGTCCGGTGTGAAAGTCCATCGCTTAACGGTGGATCTGCGCCGGGTACGGGCGGGCTGGAGTGCGGTAGGGGAGACTGGAATTCCCGGTGTAACGGTGGAATGTGTAGATATCGGGAAGAACACCAATGGCGAAGGCAGGTCTCTGGGCCGTTACTGACGCTGAGGAGCGAAAGCGTGGGGAGCGAACAGGATTAGATACCCTGGTAGTCCACGCCGTAAACGGTGGATGCTGGATGTGGGGCCCGTTCCACGGGTTCCGTGTCGGAGCTAACGCGTTAAGCATCCCGCCTGGGGAGTACGGCCGCAAGGCTAAAACTCAAAGAAATTGACGGGGGCCCGCACAAGCGGCGGAGCATGCGGATTAATTCGATGCAACGCGAAGAACCTTACCTGGGCTTGACATGTTCCCGACAGCCGTAGAGATATGGCCTCCCTTCGGGGCGGGTTCACAGGTGGTGCATGGTCGTCGTCAGCTCGTGTCGTGAGATGTTGGGTTAAGTCCCGCAACGAGCGCAACCCTCGCCCTGTGTTGCCAGCACGTCATGGTGGGAACTCACGGGGGACCGCCGGGGTCAACTCGGAGGAAGGTGGGGATGACGTCAGATCATCATGCCCCTTACGTCCAGGGCTTCACGCATGCTACAATGGCCGGTACAACGGGATGCGACACGGCGACGTGGAGCGGATCCCTGAAAACCGGTCTCAGTTCGGATTGGAGTCTGCAACCCGACTCCATGAAGGCGGAGTCGCTAGTAATCGCGGATCAGCAACGCCGCGGTGAATGCGTTCCCGGGCCTTGTACACACCGCCCGTCAAGTCATGAAAGTGGGTAGCACCCGAAGCCGGTGGCCTAACCCTTTGTGGATGGAGCCGTCTAAGGTGAGACTCGTGATTGGGACTAAGTCGTAACAAGGTAGCCGTACCGGAAGGTGCGGCTGGATCACCTCCTTTCTACGGAGTTTTTCAGGACGCCGGTCTGGCGTCCGTCGTGTGGCCCATGCGCCGGGGATGGTTCCCGGGTTCGTGTGGGCGTGCTGGTGTGGAAGAGATCGTTGGCTTCGCGGGTCCTTGGGGCCGGCGGGGAGTGGTGCGGATATGCTTTTGGGTTCCCGGACCGCCACCCGCATCCGTTTTGGGTGCGTGCGGTTTTCCGGATGCCCCTGGTGGGACGCCGTCGGCCTTGCGGGCCGCGGGTCGGGTCCGGTCGGGGCGCGTGGTGGTTTGAGAACTGGATAGTGGACGCGAGCAATGCGATGATGTGATGTCATCGTTTGCTTTATCGCGATTTCGCCAGGCTTCTTTTTTGGAGTCTGGTTTCGAGATCGATCGTTTTGTGATCATTTTTTACAGTGTGATGATTTGTCGTCTGGCGTTTGAAGCTATCATTGGGTTTTTTCGGGGCGTGTGCCGCCCTGAAGGGCGTATGGTGGATGCCTTGGCAGACAGTACCGATGAAGGACGTTTGAGGATGCGATAAGCCTCGGGGAGCCTCCAACATGGCTTCGATCCGAGGATTTCCGAATGGGGCAACCCGCCGGCCGTCATGGGCCGGCACGGAACCTTGTTGTTCCGGGGGTACGCAGGGAAGTGAAACATCTCAGTACCTGCAGGAAGGGATACTCCGTGAGTAGTGGCGAGCGAAAGCGGATCAGACCAAACCATGGGCGCGTGATACCCGTCGGGGGTTGCGTTCGTGGTGTTGCGGGAGCGTGTGTCCCGGTTCCGACGGACCGGGCGGGAGTCATAAAACGGCTTGCCAGGGGAACAGGCTTGAAGGCCTGGCCGCAGAGGGTGCCAGCCCCGTACCTGGAAGCTTGCCGTCTTCCGATCATGTGTCCCAAGTAGCGCGGGCCTCGTGGAATCCCGTGTGAATCGGCCCCGACCGTGGGGTAAGTCTAAGCATACCTGTCTGACCGATAGCGTACCAGTACCGTGAGGGAAAGGTGAAAAGCACCCCGGGAGGGGAGTGAAAGAGTTCCTGAAACCGTGCGCCTACAATCCGTCGGAGCCTCCTTGTGGGGTGACGGCGTGCCTATCGAAAAATGAGTCTGCGAGTCAGTGGTGCGTGGCGAGGCTAACCCGTGGTGGGGGAGCCGTAGCGAAGGCGAGTCTCAAAAGGCGTTTTGAGTCGCGCGCCCTGGACCCGAAGCGGGATGATCTAGCCCTGGGCAGGTTGAAGCGCGGGTAAGACCGCGTGGAGGACCGAACCCACCTGGGTTGAAAACCGGGGGGATGACCTGGGGCTAGGGGTGAAAGGCCAATCAAATTCCGTGATAGCTGGTTCTCTCCGAAATGCATTTAGGTGCAGCGTCGGTTGATTGCATCGCGGGGGTAGAGCTACTGGATGCTTGCGGGCCCGTGTCGGGTACCAATAGCAGCCAAACTCCGAATACCGTGGATGTGTATTCCGGCAGTGAGTCGGCGGGGGATAAGCTCCGTCGTCGAGAGGGAGACAGCCCAGATCGTCGTCTAAGGTCCCGAAGCGTGTGCTAAGTGGGAAAGGATGTGGAGTCGCATAGACAGCCAGGAGGTTGGCTCAGAAGCAGCCATCCTTGAAAGAGTGCGTAACAGCTCACTGGTCTAGTGGTTCCGCGCCGACAATGTAGCGGGGCTCAAGCACACCACCGAAGACGCGGCAGCGGCCTTTGCGGCCGTTGGGTAGGAGAGCGTCCCGCGTGGGGCGAAGCGGCCGGGGAACCGTGCCGTGGACCGCGCGGGAGTGAGAATGCAGACATGAGTAGCGAGAGACGGGTGAGGATCCCGTCCGCTGGATGACCAAGGGTTCCGGGGCCACGTTCGTCGTCCCCGGGTGAGTCGGGTCCTAAGGCGAGGCCGACAGGCGTAGTCGAATGGATGAACGGGTGGATATTCCCGTACCGGCGGCGTACCGTAAGAGCCGAACGGATGAGTACTAACCTCCGGTCGCGTGGCGTCGTTCCCTTCGGGGTTCGGGGTCCGCGGTCGTTGGGAGCGTAGTCCTGGTAGGCTAGCGCACAGGGGTGACACGGAATGGGAGCCGGCCGCGGAGGTGGTTTTCCGTGGTCAAGCACGCAGCCCGTCCCATAGGCAAATCCGTGGGACGCATAGGGTGAGGTGTGATGATGGGCGTCCTTTGGACGCGATATCCGGTGGTCCAGGCCGTCGAGAAAAGCCTCGGCGCGAGGGGCGTCGCCGCCCGTACCCCAAACCGACACTGGTGGTCAGGTAGAGAATACCAAGGCGATCGAGCGAATCCTGGTCAAGGAACTCGGCAAATCACTCCCGTGCCTTCGGTATAAGGGAGACCCCCGGGCGTGAAGAGGCTTGCCCTCGGAGCGTTGGGGGGTGGCACAGACCAGGGGGTAGCGACTGTTTACCAAAAACACAGGTGCATGCGAAGGCGCAAGCCGCTGTATATGCACTGACGCCTGCCCGGTGCCGGAAGGTTAAGAGGATCCGTCAGCCCCTTTTGGGGTGAAGCGGTGAATTCAAGCCCCGGTAAACGGCGGTGGTAACTATAACCATCCTAAGGTAGCGAAATTCCTTGTCGGGTAAGTTCCGACCTGCACGAATGGCGTAACGACTTCCCCACTGTCTCGACCAGGAGCTCGGCGAAATTGCAGTACGAGTAAAGATGCTCGTTAAGCGCAGAAGGACGAAAAGACCCCGGGACCTTTACTATACCTTGGTATTGGCGTTAGGCGCGGATTGTGTAGCATAGGCGGGAGGCTTCGAAGCATGGGCGCCAGCCCGTGTGGAGCCGCAAGGTGAAATACCGCTCTGTTCTCGTTTGACGTCTAACCTCGAACAGTCATCCTGTTCAGGGACAGTGCCTGGCGGGTAGTTTAACTGGGGCGGTTGCCTCCCAAAGAGTAACGGAGGCGCTCAAAGGTCCGCTCAGCCCGGTTGGCAATCGGGTTTCGAGTGTAATCGCACAAGCGGGCTTGACTGCGAGAACGACGGTTCGGGCAGGGACGAAAGTCGGAGATAGTGATCCGGTGCCGGCGCACGGGCGCGGCATCGCTCAACGGATAAAAGGTACCCCGGGGATAACAGGCTGATCATTCCCAAGAGTCCATATCGACGGGATGGTTTGGCACCTCGATGTCGGCTCGTCGCATCCTGGGGCTGGAGCAGGTCCCAAGGGTTCGGCTGTTCGCCGATTAAAGCGGCACGCGAGCTGGGTTCAGAACGTCGTGAGACAGTTTGGTCTCTATCCTCTGCGCTCGTTGGAATCCTGAGGAGGCCTGCCCATAGTACGAGAGGACCTGGGTGGACGGACCTCTGGTATGCCGGTTGTCGCGCCAGCGGCATGGCCGGTTGGCTACGTTCGGGAGGGATAACCGCTGAAAGCATCTAAGCGGGAAGCCTGCTCCAAGATTAGGATTCCTTGGCACTTCGGTGCCTGTAGCCCGCATGTTGAACACGTGTTCGATAGGCCGGAGGTGGAAGCCCCGCGAGGGGTGGAGCCGACCGGTACTAACGGGCGAACGCGGCACACTTTCCGACCCGCTTGTTGGGTCGGGTCTCGTCCTGTGGTGGTTTCTTTCGTTGGATGGCAAGGAGCATTGTTTCTTGTGGTCACGGAAACGATACCGGTGAAGCGTTTTGCTCGCGTCCGTTGTCCGGTTCCCGGACCGCCACGATCGGAATCGTGGCGTGGTTCCGGTTCTGCCGGCCGATCCTTGTGGTTGGCCGTTATATTGGTTTTGCGGTGGTCATGGCCCAGGTGAGACGCCCGGTCCCTTTCCGAACCCGGAAGCTAAGGCCTGGTCGCGGCGATGGTACTGCACTCGAGAGGGTGTGGGAGAGTAGCACGCCGCCGCATTCAACTTATGGACCTTCCGGTCGAGCCCCATCGGGGTTCCCGGAAGGTCCTTTTTTATTCCCGCGCACGGGTGTCTTCCTCCATTCGGTGGAGGTTTTTGGACGCCGGAAGGACTGCCGGCGGGATGATTCCTCCACCCACTGGGTGTTTTGTTCCGCCGGAAGGCCCGTGGGCGGGCGGATTCCTCCACCCACTGGGAGTCCCGGGACGCTGGGGGATCCCAGGAATTCCAGGGGAGCTTCCTGCCCTTATCCGATGGTGGAATAGACTGGGGAACTATGCATTATTTCGTACCCAAACGCTGCGTCGAATCGAACAAAATCATGTATCGCGACAAAGCGACGGCCCGGCAGGCCGCCGACCAGAGCTGGCGTGAACGCGGCACTGAACTATGGGTGTATCGGTGCGAATTCTGCGGAACCTGGCATCTCACACATCGCGATCCACAATCCAGCTACACGTACGTGCCCTTCAATCAGCAGATTAAACCGCATTCCCGCAAAAAAGGCTACAAACCACGTCGTAAGTAGTTCCGTTAGCGCTCGAGGCGGAAGCCTTGGCGCTTGGCGTTTGGAGCCACGGCCTTGCTGGTCACACCGGAATCGACCGCATTCGACGCGATCTGATCGCTGAACGGATCAACTGGGCGCTCGGTATTGCGCAAATCGTAATACCGATGCACTTCCTCGTCAAAATCCTGCAAACCGGCAAGCAACGTCTCATTGTTCGACGGATACTCATTCTCAAAGAACTGCATGGAGCGCGGCATACGCGGCTTGAGTGCGGGATCCTGATCGGGCTTGCCAATCGCAAGTCCGAGCACAGGGTACGTGTATTCCGGAAGATTCAGCAGATCAATCAAAGCCGGAACATCGTTAAGCAGCGAGCCGAGAATCACACAGCCAAGGCCGAGCGAATAAGCGGCCGTCTCCATCGCATGAAGCGCCAAAACTGCGTCATTCTGTGCCTGAGTGTAACGATAGCTGCCATTCAACGTAAACTCGTCGGAAGCGGTCTCAACGCCCTTGGAAGCTGCGATGGCCGCATTGCGATGCTCGTCAAGCACAAACACGTACAGCAGTGGCGCGGTCGCGATATATGGCTGCCCGCCGATTTCGGCAAGACGCTTCTTTGCGGCCGGATCGGTGATGCGGATTGCCGACCAGTCGTTCAGGAATTGGCTGCTTGCGGCATGCTGGGCCACGGTTTCGAGAGTTTCGACGATATCGTCGCTCAGCGGCTTCGGTTTGAATTTGCGGATGGAACGACGCTCCAGCAGAGTGTCGACAGTTGCATTATGCAGAATATTACTCATGTTGACTATTTATATCCCATCCGCGTAATTGCGCAAGTATTTTCGCCCGCAAGCGCATTCCTTCCAATCGCAGTTTCGTGCAGTTTCGTGCGGTTCCAGCCGCAGCTTCAATTGCAGATCTGAATCGCACGCTTCGAAATATGGAAGTTGGAGTGGGATTGTTTGCGGATCTGGCGAAATTTGCGCTTATCGGCAAATCTAGCGGATTCCACGGTTTCAGCGGATTCGGCGCGATTGACGGGAGTGGCGGCGATCGACCAGCGCCTGCGATCCGCGGTCGGATAGTTGCGATACCAGCGCGCCGAGTCCTGCGGAAGCCACGCCGAACACGAGATTCAGCGCCAGTTCCTTGCGTTTGTCGGTGGTGCCGTCCGGCAACACGGCTTTGCGGCCGACCGACTTGCGCCATGCCAGTTCGAACAGTTTGCCGAACACGAGTCCGGCCAGCGTGGGGGCGGCCACCTTGAACATCTTGTCGCAAAGATCGTCGGGATCGTTGATTCGCTGTTCGCGCAGGGCATTCACTTTCTCGTCGACGTTATGCAGCGACGCTACGATGCGGTCTGCGCTGGATTCCGGGTCAGGCATTTCACTCATGATTTCCAGTGTAGACCGTGCCGTCGGATTTCGGTTGGATTTCGCCGGCGCATGCGTGCGTTGCGAAGCGCTTAAGACACGTGGTGGAAGATTGCTGGTGAAACGCTTTTCGTCGGCTAGAGTAGGAGTATGACAGATACTCAAGTCGGAAGCAAGGATGCTTCTTCAATCGCGCCCGGCCGCCTGGTACTGCTGCGCCATGGCCAGACTGTGTGGAGCGAATCGGGCCAGCATACCGGCCGAACCAATATTCCGTTGACCGATACCGGTTGCGAGCAGGCTCGTGCGGCGGGCGAGCGTCTTCGTGAGGCGTTCCCCAATGGTTTCGACCAAGGCTGCATGTTCGCAAGCCCCCTGCGTCGCGCCCAGCAGACCGCGCAACTGGCTGGTTATGGCGATTTCAAAGTGCTTGACGAGATTGCGGAATGGGATTACGGCCGTGCCGAAGGGCGTACACGCCAGGAGGTGAGCGAGGCTGGCGGCTTCCAGTGGGATGTATGGCGCGACGGTCCGCGTTCCCTTCCCGAATCGTTGGAGGGCGACTGGGTTGAGACGTTGCCAAGCGGCGAGCAGGTTCCGGTGCACAATGGCCCTGGCGAGACGGTTGAGGAGGCCGCCGCGCGCACCCGCGATGCGATCGACGCGGTGATGCCGCTGCTCAATGCCGGTCATGACGTGCTGTTGGTGGCGCACGCGCATGTGTTGCGCATCCTCACCTCGCAGTGGCTGGACGTCGATCCGCATTTCGCGCGTTTGCTGCGCCTCGACACCGCGCATTATTGCGTGCTGAGCCAATATAAGGGAGACAACGTTATCGAGCATTGGAATTGCTAGGTGCGTTGCGCTGGGCTGAGCGTCGGTAGTTTGACATCGTTTACAAACCGCCGACGTTTTTTGTTGCCGTACGGCGTCAGGTTCGCGATTCACTGCGATTGTTGCCGTGTGATATGGAGGGTGTGTCGCAAACGGTTTCATAAAGACAGTGTGATGAAAACCGTTGAAAATAAAGTATTTTGAGAAAAACCTGCGATCGTAAAATCACTCTAAAAATGGTTTTTCTTGCTTACGTTTGCAAAAACGGGAGAAATGCGGCACAATAGTGCATGTCAGGAATCGTGAGGAAGCGATTTCACAGGATGTTGACCAGCGGGGTGCTGGGAAACAGGAATGGAAGAGAAAGGTTCGATGATGAATCGTACTATCAAGGCAGCAGTTGGAATGGTCGCCATCGCGGCGATGTCCGTAGGCACGTTGGGCGCTTGCGGATCGAGCTCCAGCTCCGACGACGGCAAGGGCAAGGTCTATTACCTGAACTTCAAGCCGGAATCCAACGACGAATGGCAGAAGCTGGCCAAGGATTACACCAAGGAAACCGGTGTCGAGGTCAAGGTCCAGACTGCTGCTTCCGGCACCTACGAGCAGACCCTGAAGTCCGAGATCGCCAAGTCCGAAGCCCCGACCCTGTTCCAGGTCAATGGTCCGGTCGGCTATCAGAACTGGAAGTCCTACACTGATGACATGACGGACACCGAGCCGTACAAGCAGCTCATCAACAAGGACGTCGCCCTCAAGGATGGGAGCAAGGTCGTTGGCGTTCCGTACGCTATGGAAACCTATGGTCTGATTTACAACAAGGATCTGCTGGCCAAGTACATCGCCACCGATGGCGCCAAGATCAAGGACGTCAAGGATATCGACAATTTCGATACCCTGAAGGCCGTGGCTGATGACATCCAGGCCAAGAAGGACCAGCTCGGCGTTAAGGGCGCATTCACTTCCGCCGGTTTCGATTCCAGCTCCGATTGGCGCTTCAAGACCCATCTGGCCAACCTGCCGCTGTACTACGAGTTCAAGGATGACAACATCACCAAGCAGCCGGCGACCGTCAAGGGTACCTATCTGCCGGAGTATAAGAACATCTTCGACCTGTACCTGAAGGATTCCACCACCGAACCGACCCAGCTGAGCTCCAAGACCGGTGATGACGCCACCTCCGAGTTCTCCCTCGGCGAGGCCGTGTTCTATCAGAACGGCACTTGGGCATGGACCGATCTGCAGAAGAACGGCATGAAGGCCGAGTCCATCGGCATGCTCCCGATCTACACGGGCGTCAAGGGCGAGGAGAACCAGGGTCTGGCCACTGGCTCCGAGAACTACTGGTGCATTAACTCCAAGGCTTCCGACGCCGATAAGCAGGCCACCAAGGATTTCCTGAAGTGGGTCGTCACCAGCAAGACCGGCATCGAGTCCCTGTCCAGCGCCATGGGCTTCACCACTCCGTTCAAGTCCTTCAGCGATGTCAAGTCCGACAATCCGCTGGTGCAGGCCGCTGTTGAAGATCAGAATTCTGACAAGACCGCAGTCTCTTGGAACTTCACCATGATGCCGTCCGAAGAGTGGAAGAACCAGCTCGGTTCCGCCCTCCTCGAGTACGCGCAGGGCACCGGCGACTGGGATGCCGTCAAGACCGCATTCGTGGACGGTTGGAAGACCGAATACGACGCGTCTCACTGATCGTCTCGAAAAACCAATCGTAATCGCGCATGACGAATCGGTCCGCGCGTCGCGTAGCGCGGAAATACCATCGGCGCGTGATTGATCGAATAACTGCATAACTGAATAATTGAACAAGCAACGAGCTGCAATCGGAAGTCTTCCTTTCCTCTCCTGATTGCAGTTCGTTTTTTTATGCGGCGACGTACGGCTGTAGGACACGCCGTGCGTCGGAGGGATTGCGTTGCAGTAATGAAAGCGCTATCATTATTAATAATAAGCAGAAAAGATGTTGATTTAAAAATGTTCTTATCTGTAGTTTGAAGAAATGTAACCGCTATCATTTTGCGACGATGCGAACGAAAGTGAAAACATATGGTGCAACAAGAAATTGATACTACCGATCCGGCGTTGTGGTGGAAGCAGGCCGTGGTGTACCAGGTGTACCCGCGTTCCTTCAAGGACTCCCGCGGTTCGGGCCTGGGCAGCATCGCAGGCGTCACCGAGAAGATCGACTACCTCGCCGAACTCGGCGTGGATGCCATCTGGCTGAGCCCGTTCTACCCGTCCCAGCTTGCCGACGGCGGCTACGACGTGGACGACTACCGCAACGTCGACCCGAAGCTCGGCACCATGGACGATTTCGACGAGCTCGCCAAGGCCGCCCACGAGCACGGCATCAAGGTCGTGGTCGACATCGTGCCGAACCACAGCTCCAACCTGCACGAATGGTTCAAGGCCGCCCTCGCGGCCGCCCCAGGCTCCCCGGAACGCGACCGTTACATCTTCCGCGACGGCAAGGGCCCGAACGGCGACCAGCCGCCGACTGATTGGATCGCAAGCTTCGGCGGTCCGGCGTGGACGCGCGTTCCTGACGGCCAGTGGTATCTGCACATGTTCACCAAGGAGCAGCCGGACTGGAACTGGAAGAACCCCGAGGTGCGCGCCGACTTCATCAAGACGCTGCGCTTCTGGCTCGACCATGGTGCGGACGGCTTCCGCGTGGACGTGGCGCACGGCCTCGCCAAGGATCTTGACCGCGACGACCTCGAAAGCTACAAGGTCTGCGAGCATGTGCTTCCCTCGGACGGGTCGCACCCGTTGTATGACCGTGATGAGGTGCATGACATCTACCGCGAGTGGCGCAAGGTGTTCAACGAGTACAATCCGCCGGCATTCGCCGTGGCCGAAGCCTGGGTCAATCCGGATCGCCAGCATCTGTACGCTTCGACCGAAGAGCTCGGACAGGTGTTCAACTTCGAGTTCGCCAAGAAGGACTGGATTCGCGACGACATGCACCTGGCCATCGAGGAAGGCTTGGAAAGCGCGGAACGTTCCGGCTCCTCCGCGACTTGGGTGATGAGCAACCACGACGTGCCTCGTCACGCCAGCCGTTATGGATTGCCGCAGGTTCCAGCCTCGTCGCATCATCAGCTGGCCAAGGATTGGCTGCTGCGCGACGGTACCACCTATGAGGAGAACCGCGAATTGGGCGCCAAGCGTGCCCGCGCCGCGATTCTTATGGAACTTGCCTTGCCTGGTTCCACCTACATCTACCAGGGTGAGGAACTGGGACTGCCGGAAGTCGCGGATATTCCTTGGAACAAGCTGGAGGATCCCACCGCGTTCAACAGCGTGCGCGAGCAAATCGAAAAAGGCCGTGACGGCTGCCGTGTGCCGCTGCCCTGGGTCGCCGCAGACGCACCGAAGCTCGATGATCCCGATGACGAATTCGGCCACGATGGTTCTTTCGGTTTCTCTCCTGCGGGCGCCGAGCACGATCCACACCTACCACAGCCGAAATGGTACAAGGATTTCGCCGTCGACGTGGAGGATGCCGACCCGAATTCCATGCTGAACCTGTACCGCAAGGCGCTGTCGTTGAGGCATAACCTGATGCCGCAGGACACCGAACTGCAGTGGCTGGACGAGGATCGTCCATCTGACGTGCGGGACGGCGCGGATGGACAACGCGGCGGAGTCATCGCCTACAGTCGTTCCAACGGTTGGGCGAGCGTCACCAATTTCGGCGAACGTCCGGCCGAACTACCGCAAGGCGATGTCATCCTCGCGTCGGGTGAACTCACCGAGGATGGCCGATTGCCGCAGGACACCACCGTCTGGCTCCAGCTATAACGCGGCGGCCGGAAGCAATGCCGGCGCACGTACAAATAGCTACCACGAAAATCAGCAAGTCCAACGAATAACAACAAATCCAACGAAGGAGATAAGCAATGAAGCAGGGAATCATCACCAAAACGTGCGCGGTCGCCGCGGCGTTGGCCATGGGCGTATCGTTGGCGGCTTGCGGCGGCGGCAGCAGCAGCGCTGATTCCGACAAGGGCCATGTGTATTTCATGAACAACAAGTCGGAAGTCGTGGACCAATACAAGCAGCTCGCCGAAATGTATACCGAAAAAACCGGTGTGCAGGTGGACGTGCAGACCGGTGCGTCCGGCACATACGATGCGACCATGAGCTCGGAGCTGGCCAAGTCCAACGCGCCGACCATGTTCAACATCTCCGGTTTCGACCAGTTCGCAAAATATCAGAAGTATTGCGAGCCATTGCAGGACACCGAAGCGTACAAACTGCTCACCGATGACGGCAAGGCCTACTCCTACACCATTGATGGCGATTCGTTCACGCTGCCATACGCGGCTGAATGGTACGGCATCATCTACAACAAGAAGATCATCAACGATTACGCCAGCAAGGATTACGCGGTGATCAAGAGCGCCGACGACATCAAGGATTACAAGACGCTCAAGGCCGTGGCCGAGTCCATCAACGAGCACAAGGACGATCTCGGCGTCGACGGCGCGTTCGCGACGCCAGGTCTGGATGCCTCCGACACATACCGTTTCTCCGCGCATATGGGGCGCATCCCGCTGTACTACGAGTACAAGGACATGAACACCACGTTCTCCAAGACCATCAAGGGCACCTACTTGGATAACTACAAGGATCTGTTCGATCTCGAGCTGGAGACCAGCCCGACTGATCCGAGCCTGGTCAGCTCGAAGACGTACGACGATGTCACTTCCGAATTCGCGCTTGGCCAGGTGGCGTTCTATCCGAACGGTGTCTGGGCCTACACGCAGATCAAGGGTAACGAAGTAGCGGACGACGATCTTGGCATGCTGCCGTATTACATGGGCATCAAGGGCGAGGAGGAGAGCGGTCCCGCAGGCGTGTATGACGCCAGCTGGGCGGTGAACAAGAACGCTTCCGACAAAGACAAGCAGGCCACGCTCGACTTCATCAAGTGGATGGTCACCGATGACGAGGCCAAGAAGATCCTCTCCCAGGATATGGGCTTCTCCGTACCGTTCACCACATTCGATGGCGATGAGTTCCAGCCGGATAATCCGCTGACCAAGATCGCTCGCTCCTACGCTGTCGACGGCAAGACCGAGGTGCGCAGCTTCACCGTTCCGGATCAGCAGTGGCAGGACGACGTCGCCGCGGCGCTTATCGAATACGCGCAGGGCACCGGCGATTGGAGCAAGGTGAAGAGCGCCTACGTCGACGGCTGGGCCACCGAATGGAACAACAACGAGGAATCGTTGGGATCCGTTCCTCAAGCGCAGAAATTCGATCAGCAGGGGTGAGATCGCACCGCTGATTGAAGCCCTGCAAGGCTTGCGATGAAAAGAGCGGCCTGTGTGCATGATCTGGTTCATGCATACAGGCCGCTTTCGCGTTTTGGCGGCTTTACGTTTTTCCGCTGCCTCTCGATTTATTCAGCTGCCGTCGATTTATGACGCCGATTTATTCCGCCGGCGCCGCCCCGCTGTCAATGCGGCTTGTGGTGTTGCGCAACACCAGCAAAGGATCCTGCAGTTCATGCGGATGTTCAAGAGGTTCGTTACGTAGGAGCTGCAGCACTTTTCTACCGGCTATGCGCCCTAGCTCGATTGGCTCCTGGCGAATGGTGGAAAGATCCGCTGCCTGTGCGATTTCGGCGTCGTCAAAGCCGAGCACTGAAATGTCTTCCGGCACATTCAGCTGCTGCTTGCGTAGTTCCTTGACCAGTGCGATGGCGACTTGGTCGGTTTCCACGCAGACGGCGGTGGGGCGTTCCGGAAGTGACAGCAGTTTCGCGGTCAGTTGCGAGGCGAGGTCGGATTTGCTCAGCGGCGCATCGTGCGCGTCGGCCGTAAGCAGGCTGAATGTGATTCCATCGGTGGCGTTGGCCTGTGCGGCATCCGCGAACGCCTGGGTGCGTTGGCTGGTGTTGTAGACCATGTCGGCCGGAATGTAGTCGCTGCAGAACGCGATGTTGGTATGCCCCAGAGAGCGCAGCAATCGTACGGCCATGGTCATCGCACTGGAGTTGTCGATGCTGATGGAAGCGTCGAAATAACCCGATTCCGCAGGAACGTTGACGCCCACGGTCGGCAGGTCTATGGCTTGGAGCTGGTCGCGCATGGCGGGCATGAGCTGGAATGAGGAAATGATGATGGCGTCCGCGTTGCGGCTTTTCGGCAGCTGGGAGAAGAACCGGTCCAGTTCGCTGCGGTCGGTGATGAAGGCCGGTGTGACGTCATAGCCGACCGGCGCGAGCTCCTCGTAGACCCCTTGGAGCACTCCGGAATTGAACCACTCGTTGAGTTTGCCCGAGACCAGGAGGATGACGCGCATGGTTTTTCCGGATGCTAGGGCGGAAGCGCTTTTTGAGAGTGTGAAGTTGAGTTGATCCGCTGCCCGCTGAACTTTGATGCGGGTCTCTTCTGTGACGTTGGTCGCGCCACGAAGTGCTCGGGAAACGGTGGCTTGCGACACTCCTGCCAATTCGGCTACGTTGGCGATGGTCGGTTTGGCCATGTGTCTCCTTTGATGAAAATGATTAACGCTTCCATGATACTAAAAGCCTTGATTTTAGACGAAAACACGCTGTAGATTGGTGAATTTGTACAACAGAAATGAAAGCGCTATCATTTACAGTAGTCGAAAGACGAATATAAAGATTCGATTACAAGATAGCGTAAGGCAACGGTAGCCTGTAATCGCTGTCACGAAGTGGTGAAGTTCAACATGGCGGCAAAAAACAGACGCTATGCGAACGGTGCTCGTTCGGACCGTTTAGCGATGCAGACGAGCCGTAGTGGAACGCACGATCAGCTGCGCCGGGAACGTTTTGAACGGTTCGTCAAGCGGGCGCTCCTCAATGAGATCGAGCGTCATGCGGGCCGCCTCCTGCGCCATTTCGACAGGCGTCTGGCGCACGGTGGTCAGGCCGAGGTCGCGCGCGTAAATGCTGTCGTCGTAGCCGATGATGGAAATATCGTTCGGCACGGTGAATCCGTTGCGTTCCAGCTGGAACAGCAGCGGCACCGCGATGCCGTCTTCCTGGCAGGCGATCGCGGTCGGCATATGGTCGAGGCTGAGCAGCTGCGTCACGACTTTGCTGATGTTGTTCTTGCTTTCGTCGGTGACGAGCACGCGCGGTTCGACGCCGTTGGCTTGGCAGCACGCCATGAACGATTCGAAACGTCCCTGCACGCTGAAGTGGAGCGTCACTTCGCGGTTGGTGCGAATGTAGGCGATGTCACGGTGGCCGAGCGTCATAAGATGGCGTGCGGCAAGCTCGGATCCCTGCTTGTCGTCGATGCGCACGGCCGCGCTGAAACCGCGCTCTTCCGGCAGACTCGAGTTGATGCCGATGATTGGCACATTGACGGACTTGAGCTGATCGATCTCGTTGGCGTCGATATCGAAGGAAATGACGATTACCGCGTCGACGTTGCGGCGCACCGGCAGCATGTCGAAGAATTCACGACGTTCCTCGATGCTCGACATCTGGTAGATGGAAATGTCGTATCCCTCGTCGTGGAAGATCTGGTTGAGGCCTTCGATGATGGATGAGCTGAACCACAGGTTGAGCCGTCCGGAAACCGGGACCGCGATGCGTAGCGCGCGACCGGTTTTCAGCGCGGCTGCGGAACGTGAAATGGAGAAGTTCAGCTCGTCCGCGGCTTTCATCACCTTGTCTCGGGTGGCTTTCGACACGAGATCCGGGCGTGTGAAGGAACGCGAAACCGTTGAAATGGATACGTGCGCAAGCTGCGCTACATCTTGAATACTGCTTTTCATGTTTTTCCTTGTGACTGCTTACGTTCCAACATACTGTATTGCGACATCTTTGCAATACATGCATTACAAACGTTTTCATTATAGCAGAAGAGGCTTAAAATGCTTGATATTGCAACGAGTTTTGATAATCAAAAACATTACAACGTTGGTAAATTTGCGTCTCAAGACATGCAAAAATGACAACGTTTGACATTTCGTGTCATGCCGTTTATCATGACGAGTGTAAATACCGGAAAGGTGGAGAACAGAGCAGTGATCCGCTGATTCGGCCAACAATTGCAGGAATTCCGCACCGCGGTGCCGCGGTGATCGGAATGGAGAAGGAAAGAAAGCAGGCAGGCTATGATCAGCATGGCTGGCAAGGCGATACGGAAATGGTGGGCGCTGTTTGCGCTGCCAACGTTCGCCGCATTCATTATTGGATTCGTCGTTCCATTCATCATGGGCGTCTACCTGAGCTTTTGCAAGTTCACAACGGTTACCGACGCCGAGTTCGTAGGGCTTAAGAACTACACCCGCGCACTGCAGGACAAGGAATTCCTGCACGCGTTGGGCTTCTCCACATTGCTGACGATCGTCACCACGATCGTGATCAACGTGGTCGCGTTCTTCATCGCCTACATGCTCACCAAGGCGATCAAGGGATCGAACATTTTCCGTTCGGTGTTCTTCATGCCGAACCTGATCGGCGGCATCATTCTGGGCTACATCTGGATGCTGCTGCTCAACGGCATTCTCGCGCACTGGGCGCGCTCGCTGACCTATAGCGCGACGTACGGCTTCTGGGGTCTGGTCGTACTGGTGTGCTGGCAGCAGATCGGCTACATGATGATCATCTACATCGCCGGCATGCAGTCGCTGCCGACCGATGTGCTTGAAGCGGCTTCCGTGGATGGCGCGAACGGCACGCAGACCATGTTCAAGATCATCATTCCGTTGATGATGCCGTCGATTACCGTGTGCTCGTTCCTGTGCGTGACCAACGGATTCAAGCTGTATGACCAGAACCTCGCATTGACGAACGGCGCTCCGTCGAACATGTCTGAAGGCTTGGCGCTGAACATCACCCGTACCTTCTATGGCCGTGTCGGCTGGGAAGGCGTTGGACAGGCCAAGGCAGTGCTGTTCTTCGTGCTTGTCGCGATTGTTGCGCTGATTCAGAATAAGCTGACGACTTCCAAGGAGGTGGAAGCATGATTTCCGGAGAAAAGGTCAAGCATGGCGGATTGTGGACCGTACTGTTTTCCTTGGTGTCGCTGGCATGGGTCTTCCCGATCGTGCTGGTGATCATCAACTCCTTCAAGCAGAAGGCGTATATTTCGCGTGATGCGTTCTCCATCCCGACCGGCAAGGCGTTCGTTGGATTGGAAAACTATACCCGTGGCATTGAAACCACGAATTTCTTCGCCAGCTTCGGCTGGACCCTGCTGATCACGGTCGGCTCGGTGATTCTGATCTTGGTGTGCACTTCGATGTGCGCATGGTGGATCGTGCGTGTGAACAACTGGGCTGCGAAGCTGCTGTACACGCTGTTCCTGTTCAACATGATCGTGCCGTTCCAGATGGTGATGTTCACGCTTTCGAAGCTCGCCGATATGCTGAAGCTCAACACTCCGTGGGGCTTGTGCATTGTGTACTTGGGATTCGGCGCAGGCCTGGCCGTGTTCATCTTCACCGGTGTGGTCAAGGGCATTCCGCAGTCGTTGGAAGAGTCCGCAATGATTGACGGCGCTTCCGTGCCCCGCATTTTCTTCCAGATCGTGGTGCCGATCATGAAGCCGTCGATCGTGTCTGTTGCGATTTTGCAGGCAATGTGGATTTGGAACGACTACCTGCTGCCGTACCTGACGCTCGATTTGGGCAAGTACAAGACGATTTCCGTGGCTATTCAGTACCTTAAGGGCGGCTATGGTTCCGTCGATATGGGCGCTATGATGGCTTGCCTGGTGATGGCCATCATCCCGATTATTGTCTTCTACCTCATCTGCCAGAAGCACATCGTCAAGGGTGTAATGGCTGGTGCAGTCAAGGGATGATCTTCGATCATCCCTTGTGGGACAGTGCAGTGCGCTGTCCCATGCACCAGCCTGAGCGAGGCCGACAGGCCTCGCTCAGGTAGCATTGAGCCCGGCCGCAAGGCCGGGCTCTTTCATATCCGAATCAGAAAACTACTTCACATATTTACGGAACACGTGCTCGAAAATCGGCACGTGAATCATAATCATGGTGCCGTAGCCCAAAACGAGTAGCAGGAACAGGCCTTGCGGCATGTAAAACCAGCTGCCGACCAGCAGTGCGATATAGACCGCGTCGATGGCGGCCATGCCGAGCGTGTGCCCGATATTGCTCACGCCGAATACGAAGGCGTTGCCGAGCGTGCGCCAGAACGAGTTTTCGAAGCGTGACTGCAATGCCCATATCCATTCGAATCCGATGACCCATACGATGCTCAACGCGAATTTCGGAATCAGCAGCGGCGTGATCTGCAGCACGATCCATGAGTACACGCTGATCGCCCCTGCAATGCCGAAAATCAGCCAATAGCCGGTTGCCTTTACGAAGTTTGACCGGAATGCGGTGAAATAATTGCGGGTGACGGTGCCTTCGCCTGCGAGCGAGCGTCGTGCCGCGTCGTGGCCGGCGGTCAAGGCCGCGCCGATGGTGACGATCGGAATGCTGGTGACCAACATGAGGATGTTGATCCAAATCGCGTCGACGGCGTCGCTGAGGCCGCGCATAAAGCCGGAGTCGGGTGATAGGAACTTCATGCGTACCAGTCTACTCGGCGGTGCGGCAATCGTTTGCATGCGTACATCGAGTAGTGGTCTGCTGTTCCTTGCGTAGCTTTCTTAGTATCGTTGTCATTGAATGTGCATAAAAAAGTCCCGTCACATATAGACGGGTGTACATAAGACAGTATTGCGCTAAGATTGACGAAGCGGCACGAAACCGCATGGAGCTGATCATGCCAGAGCTGGCAAAGCAGTACGACGTGGCCGAACAGCTGAAAGCTGAAAACCAAATGGAATGGGTACGGCAGATGAACGCTTGCAAGGCACAGGCAGAGGAAGTTGTGAAAGCGGAATTGATTTATGATTGAGCGAGAAAGTCCGGGCAGAAAACTGTTCGGACTTTTCTCATATATTCCAAAGTTGCGGTAGAATTGTTCACAAGTTTTATGGTATAATTTGAACACGAAATTGAGCAATAAATCAGAAGTCATAAAGGAAAATTTAGATGAAACTGTTTTTATGTTCGCACTTTTCAAGCGTAGGAAGTTTGATAAAAGAAGAAATTGATAACAAGAAAGTCGCATTTATTCCAACAGCTTCGCTGCATGAAGGTTACACCGGTTATGTTGGTTCGGCTCGAAAACTATTCAAAAAACTGGGAGCATCTGTAACTGAAATTGATATCTCAACGGAGGCTTATTCAACGATACAGGCTGTTTTTGAAGATGCGGATGTGATATATTTTACCGGCGGAAATTCTTTCTTCCTTATGGACCAGCTACGTAAAACGGAAACGGATGAGCTGTTGAAGAAAGAATTGGCAAACGGAAAACTGATGATCGGTGAGTTGGCAGGCGCAATTATATGCGCTCCGACCATTCAATATATTGAACAAATGGATGAAAAGCCAGAGGATTACTCTCAAGAAGATAATGAGGGGCTGGATTTGATTGATTTCTATGTTCTTCCCCATTATCTCACGGCACCCTTTAAGAAAATTACCGAGAGAATCATGGCTGAGTTTTCGGATTTGAATATCTGTGCTATTAACAACCACCAGGCAATTATAGTCAATGATGAAGGTTCAAAGGTGATTTGTAAAGACTAATAAAACATTAAAATTGAATTCAAGTTTGTCGAACTGATAAAAACCCTTTAGGAACTAAAGGGCGCACTTCTATACTCTCTATCGAGAGTAGTGCGTCCTGCGGAGCTTCATTCCCGGTCAGCAGAAGAAAACTGCACGACCGAGAATGTTTCGTCACTTCGTTCCGTCAAGGTGGCTACACCCCCTTGCGCCGCTAAAGCGGCTATCCCCTGTGGACTTGCCGTCCGCAAACGGTTTTGACAAACCGTTTGCCGCCAGCAAGTTTGAAGATTAGACATAAACAAATCCTCCGTATGGTCTAAGCCATACGGAGGATTAACTGTTTTACGGACACCCGTCTATGGTGCGTGACGGGACTTTATGGAGTTATATGAGGACGCTTACTTTTCGCCGTTCATGATGGCGGAAAGCGACTTCACGCGCGGCAGGTCGAACACTTCGTCGGTGTGCACCACCTTGTGGTCGGGGCCTGCCAGTGGCACGCGCCAGTTGCAGTATTCGCTGGACGTGCCCGGCTGGTTCTGCGAACGGGTTTCGCCGACGCCGTCCACCAGCGCCGCCTGCAGAAGCACGGATGGCGAGCGGAGCAGCATCTTGTGCATCGCCTCGACGATCTCTTGAATATGGTCGTCGACGTCCGCGGCGATTTCCGGCGTGATCAGTTCGCTTTCGACCAGTCGGTCAAGCATGGCCTGACGTTCCGCGGTTGCGGACGCCTGGAATTCCTCGACCGGACCGGTGAGCAGGTTCAGTTCTTCGCGCAGCTTGACATGCTCGAACTGCAGGTAGCCTGCGGTCGGCGGCAGATCGTGCGTGGTGACGGATGCCAACGCATACTCGCGGTAATCGGCCGGATCGGCATACGGGTCGCCGGCGTTGGGGGAGTCGTCCACACGGGCGAACCATTCCACCGTGCAGCCGAGCAGACCGTGCTCGGCAAGCACGGTGCGCACGTAATCCGGCACGGTGCCGAGGTCTTCGCCGACCACTAGGCCGTTCACGCGGGAAGCCTCGATCGTGAGGATCGCGATCATCGCCTCATAGTCGTAAGTGACGTATGCGCCGCCGCGTGCGCCTTCGCCCTGCGGAATCCACCACAGGCGGAACAGGCCGAGCACATGGTCGATGCGCACCGCGCCCGCGTGCGAGAACATGTTGTGCACCATTTCGCGGTACACGCCATAACCGGTTTTGGCGAGATAGTTCGGATTGAACGGCGGCTGGCCCCAGTCCTGGCCCTGCTGGTTGTAGAAGTCCGGCGGGCAGCCAACGGTGACGCTGCCGACGGCGAAGCGTTCCGGATTCCACCACACGTCGGCGCCCAGCGAGTGCACGCCCACAGCCATGTCTTGCATGAGGCCCAATGCCATGCCGCTTTCGCGTGCGGCGGTCTGCGCGGCGGTCACCTGTTCGTCGGCGATCCACTGCAGCCAGCATTCGAATTCGACCATGTCGGCATGATCGCGCATGAGTTCGGCCACTTCCGGCGAATCACGGTTCGTCTCCGCGAACCATGTGCCCTCCCATGGGGCGCCCCACATCTGGAATGCCACCGACCATGCGGCGAATGCGCGCAGATCCGGGCCGGCCGCCTCCTTGAACGCTTCGAATGCGGCCTGACGCTCGGCGGAACGCGGCACCTTGAACACGAGCTGCAGCGCCTGGCGCTTGTGCCACCACGCGGAGTTGATGTCGAGTTCGTCGGCATTGTCGTTGGCGGGAGCGACTTCGGCGTGCAAGCGCTCGACTTCGGCCAACGCGGCCTCGTCAAGCCCCGCATATTCCTCGATATCCTGCGGGCGAATGTAGGTGACGTTCATGAATCGGCGCGATTCCGGCAGGTACGGCGACGGTTCGAGCGGCTCGACCGGCGCGGTTGCGTGGATCGGGTTGATGAGCATGAAATCGGCATGCGACTTTTCGGCGGCGTCGGTGAGCAGCAGCTTCAGATCGCCGTAGTCGCCCACGCCCCACGATTCGGCGGAGCGGATGGAATACATTTGCGCCATCCAACCCCAACGCTGCTTTTCGGCAACCGCAGGCGGCAGCGGTACGCGTGCCGGGGCGCAGATCAGTCGCGCCTCGCCGTGCAGCGGGCCCGCGTTGACGCGCAGCGTGTGGTAGCCGGCGGGAATGTCGTCCGGCAGGGTGAGCGTGAGCGAGCCGTCGGTCTGCGGGGCCAAATACATGCACAGGTTGCCCTCATACCGCGTGCCGTCCTCAAGCAACAGGCGTAGCGTCACGTCGTGGCCCTTCGCGCGGATCGGCGTGGTCGCTTCCTTGCCGATGAACTTCACGATGGTCGGTTCCACAAGGGTGTCTGCGATGCGCTGCTTGGTGAGTTCGTACGATGCCGCGATCGCTTCATCGCTGGATGCGTCCACGCCGAGCGCCGCAAGTACGGAGACGAGCACTTCGTCGCGGATTTCCACGTAGGTGCCGAGCTGGTCGATATACGACGTTGAGATGCCGTTGAGTTTGGCGAGCTGAATAAGCGGTCGTGCGATGCGTTCCGCGCTTTCGGTTTGCTGGGTTGCCGTCATAGGTTCCTTCTTTCCGGGGCCGTTGCTGGCCGATGATGCTGCATTGCCACGCGATTGGCGCGCTTCGGTGCGTATGCCAACCGTTCTGCTATGTACTGTAGCATATGATGACATCGTTTTCAATAGGCGTGTTATTGGGTGTAAACGTTGAAGTATTGCGATTTCTTAACTACTTTATAGACGTTAGATAGTGAAAATGCTTTTTCTGTTTGCCTATCGTTTGCAAGGTGTTTGACAGTGGATATGACTGCTGTCCTACCGTCGTTGCCACCGCTGTTTCCGAAGTGCGATGGCGTTGCCGCCATGGTAATGACGGCATGTTTCGTTGAAGCTGACGACGGCACTGCTCGGAATGGGTCATGCGGTCGCCTTCAGAATTGCAAAGCTTTGCGTACCGAGGGTCAAAGTGTTGAAATCGACCTTGGTCTCGCCGATTTCGAAAATCTTTCGATAGTGACCATTCGGTAATTGCAAACGTTCGCTGTTTGTGCTCGGATTGACCGCCACGATCACTCGTTCCAGATCGGTCGAACGCTCGAATGCGAACAGCCTTCTGCGTGAGATCGGATGGAAGGATGCCCTCGATTGAAGGGGGTCGCAATTCCCCCTCAGATGCAGCATGCGGCGCACCGTATACCACAGTGAGGCTTTGTTGGATTGGGAGTCGGCGACGTTGGGCGCGTCAGGGGAGGGGTCGACCGGAAGATAGTTCCCGCCGGTGATGGCCGGCGTCGCATAACTCGCGTTGAGCGAGGCGAGGCTCTGCCATTGCATCGGCGTGCGCGAGCCGGTGCGCACGTAGCCGCCCTCCTTGGTGGGCAGGTCGCGGTACCTCATGCCGATCTCGTCTCCGTAATATATGAAAGGCACGCCCGGCATAGCGAACAGCGTGCAGTATGCCAGGGCGATCTCACGCTCGGAAAGGCGTGGTGCCACGCGCGCGGTGTCGTGGTTGCAGGTGATGAAATTGAAGGTGCCTCCGAGGTGTTCCGCCTCGCGCAGCTGCGGTTCGTACTGCTCGAGAAAATCACTGATCGGCGTGCCCGAATCCACGTTGAAATAGCTTTTGTCGCCATCCCTGCTCAACGGATTATCGACGTTGCGCAACAGCATGTTGTAGCCGTTCGGAATGCCGTCCCAGCGCCAATCCAAATAGAAATCCATATCGAAACCGGCTTCCAGCGATTCGTTCGGGCGTCCCCATTCCGACACGAACGCGGCTTCTGGAAATTCCGGACGAATCTTGGAAAACATGTACTGCCAAGTGCGAATCGTGAACGGTTTGCCGGCGTCGTCCTGCTTGACGAGACTGTCTGCCATGTCAACGCGGAAGCCGTCCGCGCCAAGCGAAAGCCAGAATCTCATCACGTCTACCATCGCATCGCAGGTGGCGATCGCCTCCGGGCCGAACGCGGGCTTCTGCCATGCGCGCTGGGGATGTGCGAAACCGTAGTTGAGTGCCGGCTGGCATTTGAAGAAGTTCAGAATGTAGGTGCCGTTGCGTGGCGTTTCCCCGCCGATGAACGGCAGGCCGTCACCGCCGGAAATCCAGGAATCCGTCCAAATGTAACGGTCGGAATACTCGTTGCGATCCACCTCGGCGCTGTGGCGGAACCATTCGTGTTCCTCGCTGGTGTGGCCGGGCACGAGGTCGAGGATTACATGCATGCCGCGCTCGTGGGCGGCTGCGAACAGGGCCGCCAGATCGTCGTTGGTGCCGTAGCGGGGGGCGACCTTCTTGTAGTCGCGCACGTCGTAGCCCGCGTCTTTGAAGGGCGAATCGAAGCACGGGTTCAGCCAGATCGCGTTGCAGCCAAGGTCGGTGATGTAGCCGAGTTTTGCGGTGATGCCGGGAATGTCTCCGATGCCGTCGCCATTGGAGTCGGCGAAGGATTGCGGATAGATCTCGTAGAAGATCGCGTTGGAGAGCCATTGTGGACAGGGGTGTGTCGAAGGGGAAATCATGTCGGTGTGTCTCCTTGGAATAAACGTGTTTTCCGGCAACTGCTGAAACAATCTTAACGTCAGATTGCAAACGTTGGCAAAACTGTGCTACACTTGCAATCACTGATGCACATCCGGTAGCTCCAAAGACGGACAACACCCGCTTGAAAGACGATGGTGCGAACGTATGCGGAGTTTGATCAGACGTTCGGTACCGGTTGCGCTGAAGATACACAAGGTTATGTGAGGAAAGGAAAGGTCAATGAAGATCGATTGGAAGAAGGCAATCGGACTTACCGCAGCTGTTGCAATGCTGGTCCCGCTCGCTGCATGCGGCGGCTCCTCCGACGGCGATGGCAAGAGCGGTGCCTCCGGCACCGAGGACATCACCCTGAGCGTGTGGGCTCCGCAGGAAGACCAGGCCAAGGATACCAATTGGCTGGGTCAGGTCGAAGAGAACTTCGCTAAGGATCACCCAGAGTACAACATCACTTGGAAGAACGACGTCGTCTCCGAAGGTGACGCTTCCAAGCAGGTCAGCACCGATCCGTCCGCCGCGGCCGATGTCTATATGTTCGCTTCCGATCAGTTGGGCGTTCTGATGGACGCCAAGGCCATTGGCCAGCTGGGTACCGACGCCGAGAAGCAGGTGAAGGAACAGAACGGCGACCTCGAAGTCGATTCCGTCACCGGTACCGATGGCAAGCTCTACGGTGTGCCGTACACCGACAACACGTGGTTCATGTACTACAACAAGTCCAAGATCACCGAGGATGAGGCCAAGGACTTCGATACCATCCTTTCCAAGGCCAAGGTCACCTTCCCCCTGCAAAATTCCTGGTACATCAACGGCTTCTATGATGGTCTGAGCCTGTTTGGCGAGAAGGGCAATGACGCCGATGCAGGCATGGTCTTCCCGAAGGACGGCGCCGATATTACTTCTTATCTGGTCGATGTGGTCGCCAATCCGAACTTCTCCAACGACGACGGCGCTTCCGGCCTTGCCGCCATTAAGGATGGCTCCGCCGACGTGCTGTTCTCCGGCACCTGGTCCGCAGCTGACGTGAAGGAAGCCCTGGGCGACAACTACGCCGCTACTCAGCTGCCGACCTTCACCGTGAACGGCGAGAAAAAGCAGATGAAGTCCTTCGCAGCTACCAAGGCTGTCGCTTACAACCCGAACGCCAAGAACACCAAGGCCGCCGCTCAGTTCGCAGCCTACCTCGGCAACACCGACTCCCAGAAGCTGCACTACGAGATGCGTCAGATCCCGCCGAGCGACACCTCCCTGTCCGACCTGACCACCGACGACATCGCTGCCAAGGCTCAGGCTGACACCATGGCCAACACCGCGATCCTGCAGTCCGGCCTGGCTGGCATGAACGACTGGTGGACCCCGGCCGAGACCTTCGGCAAGGCCCTGGTCAACAAGGAAATCACCAAGGACAACGCTGCTGCCAAGTATCAGGACTGGATTGACCAGACCAAGGGCACCATCGCTGAGTGAAATCCTGAAACCCAATACCAATAACTGAAAAGCGTCGGGTGGCTGGTTTGCCGAATCCCGCCAGCCACCCGGCGCATATGAGCAACGCTTCGAGTCATGGTGTTTCTCCCTTTCGGCGCAATGGCTCACTCCTCCTCCGAGCTTTGCATTCCCGGGCAAGGTTTTTCACATTCTCCTTCCCCTTGTCCGGAAGCAAAGCTTTTTTATGTTCAAAATCTAGAGAGGCGGTCGAAATGACAGCAACGACTCTTTCCCCTCGGGAAATGAAGCGCCGCCGGAAGCAGGGCGCTGACTATGTTCCCCCGTCGCCGTACACGGTCAAGGCTGCGCTGACCCACGGTGATGTGTTCACCAAGCTTTCCGCGGTCGTATTCGGTCTTGGAAACATCGTGCGCAAGCAGTACGTCAAGGGCATTGCCATGCTGGCCCTTGAAGTCGCGTTCTTCGTATTTATGGCTACCAATGGCGTTGATTATCTGTCCAAGCTGCCAAGCTTGGGCGAAAACAAGGGCGGCAAGAAACTGGTTGACGGCTTCTGGCAGTATGTCGAGCCGGATCGTTCCGTGGTCATCCTGCTCTACGGCGTGGCGTCCCTCGTGATCTGCGTGGCCTTCGTCGGCCTGTGGGTCATGTCGGTGCGTTCCGCATACAAGTCCCAGGTGCTGCTTGAAGAGAACGGCAAGGCTCCGAGCTTCATGGATGATGTGCACGAACTGCTCGACGCCAAGGCTCATGTCCTGCTGATGTTCCTGCCTACGCTGGGCATCGCAGTGTTCACTGTGCTTCCGTTGATTTTCATGATTTCCATGGCGTTCACCAGCTACGACCACAAGCACCTCGTGCTGTTCCACTGGGTCGGCTTTGAAAACTTCGCCAAGGTCTTCTCCAACAGCGGCGGCACTGTTAACGCAGCACTGTTCGGACGCGTGCTGGTGTGGACATTGGTCTGGGCCTTCTTCGCCACCTTCCTGAACTTCTTCTTCGGCATGTTCGTGGCCATGATCATCAACCGTAAGACCACCCACTTCAAGGGTTTTTGGCGTGCCTGCTTCTCCATGTCCATCGCAGTTCCGCAGTTCGTATCCCTGCTGGTCATGCACACTATGCTCCAGCCGCAGGGTGCGGTGAACCGCATGCTGCAGACGTGGGGTTGGATTGACGGCCCGCTGCCGTTCTTCACCAACGCCACCTGGGCCCGCGTCACCGTCATCATCATCAACCTGTGGGTTGGTATTCCGTACACCATCATGCAGATCACCGGTATTCTGCAGAACATTCCTGCCGATCAGTACGAAGCGGCGAAGATCGATGGCGCAAACTGGTGGCAGATCTTCACCAAGATCACCATGCCGTACATCATCTTCGTGCTCACACCGTACCTGATCACCACCTTCACCGGCAATGTGAACAACTTCAACGTCATCTACCTGCTGTCCAGCGGAGATCCTACCCCACTGGGCGATTCCGCAGGCTCCACCGATCTGCTCATCACCTGGCTGTACAAGCTCACCGTGGATAAGCAGGACTACAACCTTGGCGCTGTGATAGGCATCATGACCTTCATTGTGTTGGCCGTGGTCTCGCTGATCACCTACCGCAATTCCGGCTCCTATAAGAATGAGGAGGCATTCCGATGAGCAACAAGCATTCCTCAACCAAAGTGGAAAGCCATGGCTTCCTGCATGACCAGAAGATCCGCCGCGTCACCGGCGACATCTTCGCCCACCTGTTCCTCGCCATCCTGGCCGTGATCTGGCTCGTGCCGATCGTGTGGGTGTTCGCGGAGTCCTTTAACAAGAACACCGCCCCGTACACCAGCTCCTTCTTCCCGAAGGAATGGACGCTGGATAACTACAAGGTGCTGTTCACCGACCGCAACGTGCTGGACTTCCCGAAGATGTTCATGACCACGTTCATCATCGCCTGCTTCACCTGCGTGATCTCCGTGATCTTCGTGCTGTCGGTGGCGTACTGCATGAGCCGTATGCGCTTCCGCGTGCGTAAGACTTTCATGAACGTCGTGCTGATTCTCGGCATGTTCCCGGGCATCATGGCCGTCACCGCCATCTACTTCATTCTGAAGGCCTTGGGCCTGTCAAGCGGCGCTATGACCACCGTGGCGCTGATTCTTGTGTACTCCGCAGGTTCCGGTGCTGGATTCTACGTGATGAAGGGCTACATGGACACCATCCCAACCTCGTTGGATGAGGCCGCCCTGCTTGACGGCTGCACCCGTTTCCAGGTGTTCTACAAGATCATCATCCCGATCTGCAAGCCCATGATCGTCTATCAGGCCATCATCGGCTTCCTGACCCCGTGGCTCGACTTCGTCATGGCCAAGGTGATCTGCCGCACGCAGTCCAACTACACCGTGGCATTGGGCCTGTGGCTCATGCTGCAGAAGGAATACATCCAGAACTGGTACGCCCGCTTCGCCGCGGCCGCGGTCGTGATCTCCATCCCGATCGCCATCCTGTTCATCGTGATGCAGCGTTTCTATCAGGAGTCCATGTCAGGTTCTGTCAAGGGCTGATAACAGTTAGAAAAAGGGGAAGCAATGACGCTCGTAAACAGCCTCGAAAACAATTTCGAACAGCCGAATACGAGAGTCGCCGAACCGTTCCCGCTTTGTCTGGAACGGCCGCTGGGTGCCGTGGTTTCGCAATCCGGCACCCAGTTTGCCATTTGGGCCCCAACGGCCGAGAAAATAACGTTGAGGTTGTTCTCGCGCGGTTCCAAGGGGGAAGACGGCGACGCTTTAATTGGGCAGTTTTTGATGCGTCCCGAGGCCGATGGCTCTTGGACTTACGATTTTGCCGATAATAAACACGGCTTATATTACGATTTTTTGATTGAACGCGATTGCGGTTCCGTCGATCGCGTTGCCGATCCATGGGCGCACGCGGCTGGCGTGAACGGCCGTCGAAGCATGGTCGTCGACTTGCCTCGCACCGATCCCGAAGGTTGGGATGCCGATCGCATGCCGGAAGTGCCGATTGCGCAAACGGTTGTTTGGGAAACGCATGTCGGCGATTTCAGCAACGATCCCGCGGGAGGATTCCCCGAATCCCATCGTGGAAAATATCTTGCGTTCACCGACCTGGGAACGACGTTGGACGGTCATCCTGATTTTCCGACGGGATTGTCGTATCTCAAAAAGCTTGGCATTACCGCGGTGCAGCTGATGCCGATCTACGATTTCGGTTCCGTCGACGAAACGATCTGCAGCCGATACAACTGGGGTTACGATCCCGTCAATTACAACGTTCCTGAAGGATCGTACTCCACGAATCCGTATGACGGGTCCGTGCGCATCCGCGAGGTCAAGCAGATGGTGCAGGCGTTGCATAATGCCGGCATCAAAGTGATTATGGACGTGGTCTACAATCACATGTTCTCGCCCGACAACTGGTTCGAGCGCATTGTGCCCGAATACTTCCTGCGCCGCAAGCCGAACGGGGCGTTGTCGAACGGCTCCGGATGCGGATGCGATATGGCCACGGAACGTGCGATGTTCCGCCGTTTTGTGGTGGAATCCGTGGCGTATTGGGCGAGGGAATACCATCTTGACGGCTTCCGATTCGACCTGATGGGCCTGATCGACGTCGACACCATGAACGCCGTGCGCGCCGCTTTGGACGAAATCCCCGACCGTGGGCCGAGCATTCTTATGTATGGCGAACCGTGGTCGGCCAGCGCTACCGCAGCTTTGCCGGGCACCGTGCTTGCCGACAAGGCCGGATTGCCGCAGCTTGATAATCGCATCGGGCATTTTTGCGACACCACGCGAGACGCCATCAAGGGGCATGTGTTCTTCTCGGACCGTCCCGGATACGTTAACGGGGGTATGCATGAGAATGCGGCCTCCGTGCGCGACGCGGTGAACGCCTGGCGTGCCAGCAAACAGCCGGAAGGTGTTGCGGGTCAAGTGATCCAGTATGTTTCCGCGCATGACGATCTGACCTTGTGGGACAAGCTTTGCGCAAGTCTTGCCGCGAAATCGCTGGGCAGCGCCGTTAGTGAAGGCGACAACGAGAATTCCGTGGACGTGCCGAAGGCGTTGTATGACGCCGATCTTTCGGAAGCTGGGCTCGCCTCGGCCGGTTCCGCGATTGCCGGGGCCATGGCCACGGTGATGGATGCGAATCGTATGGCGGCGGGCATTGTGCTCACTTCCGCGGGCATTCCGTTCATGCTGTCTGGCGAGGAGTTCGCGCGTACGAAATACGGCAATTCCGATTCGTACGATTCGACGCGCGAGCTGAATTGGCTTGATTGGACTCGTGCCTGGCGCATGCGCGATCTGGTGGAGTATTACACGAAACTGATCGCCTTGCGTAAGAGCTCGGCGGAATGGTTTGACGGCGATCGTGTGATCGTCAGCGTGGAAGGCGACGAACTGGTGTTCCGGGTCGGCGACTACTTGGTGGCGGTGAATCCGGGACGTCATATTGGCGCGATTGACGTTGCCTCGACTGCGGTTGCGCCGGTTTCGGAGTCGTCTCGCGTATGGTGCGGCATGGGTTCGTCCACAAACGCATCCGCGGCGTGCATCAGTGCGGGAGATGGCGATTATTTGATCGTGCCACCGCATACGTTTGCAATCTGGCGGTTGCGGTAACCTCGTGCATAACGCATGTAACGCATTGGTTTGCAAGGGCAGCGGCTGCAAAGTGGCAATCGCCGCCGCCGGTAAAGCGGCGACGATGCCGATGAAAGGACCTGCTATGGAAAACGTGACGCATACCCCTAAATACGAGGTTGTGTTCTTCGATCTGTATGGAACGCTTATTGACATACGTACCGACGAACAGTGCGACGCGGCCTGGCAGGCCTTGTATGACACCGCTTGCGAGCTTGGAGCGCAATACGATTCGGTTGAGGCACTGCGTGAACGTTTCGAAAAACTTGAGGCGCGCGAAATGCTGCATCAGTCGAATCATGCCATCGTTCGCAATGGGTGGGACGAGTTCGACGTGCTGCCGGTGTACCGCTCGCTGCTCATGAATCGCAACGACGAGGCGGAACGGTTGCTGGCGTTGCCGCAGGCCGCTCAAAAGGCCGCGTGGGCGTTCCGTCAGGGTAGCACCAGCATGATCCGCCTGTATCCGGGTGCGCTGGAAATGATCGAAAAACTGCAGGAAGCCGGCATTGTCGTGGCGCTGCTCAGCAACGCGCAATCCTGCTATACCCGTGCCGAGTTGGAAATGACGGGACTTGCCAGCGTGCTTGACGACGTGATCATCTCCAGCGAGGAAAAGATTCGCAAGCCCGCGCGCGATTTGTATATGCTGGCGCTCGACCGTGAATTCGTTACCGCCAAGCATGCGCTGATGGTGGGCAATGACGAGAAGAACGATATTGTCGGTGCGCGTTCGGCGGGCATTGACGGCGTGTATTTCCGCACGGAGATTTCGCCGGCCGACGATCCGGATGCGTCGAGTTATGCGGTGCGTTCGTTTAAGGGTGCCGATTATGAAGGATTGCTGGATTACGTGCTGAACGCCTGATCTTTCGCATTGCGTGCGTACTGCTCGTGTATTGCGGGGCGTGCGTTGCGTTGCGCGTATTGCGCGGCGTGCGCCACGTTTACGGGGGTCACCTTTCGTAAAGCGTGTAAGGTATGTTGCATACATTTGCAGCATACGTTCGCAGGATTTTTGCAACAATGGCAAGATGATGCGAGTAAAGCTACGTGAAAGCACGAAAGACATAGTGTGAAACAATCGCGTGAAACATGTCGCACAGGGGTTACGTGAAAAACATATTGCGCGGAATGCTGTGCAAGCGCGTGAGACGCGAAGCTCCGCATATGGCAGCGATGCCGCAACGCGATACCGCGGCGTAATGTCGTGACGTGGCACAGTGTGCGCAGACGATTACGTGCGCGCATGATTGCTTGCGCGATGGAATCGAGGAAAACTCGAGGAGGACTTATGGAAGGCTACACCGAAAACGGCGCCGGAACCGACGTCACCGACCAGATCGGCTTTGCGGGCATGCGCCGCAAGAAAAAGCAGCGCCGCGGATTGAGCGTATTCCAGCTCAAGGTAATCGGCGCGGTGGCGCTGGTGCTTTCCGCCGGCAGTACCACGCTGGTGCCACTGATTTTCGGATCCGACACGAGCAACATGACGTCGCTTACGGCCATGGTGCTATGCGAAGTGGTGTCGTGGTTCGCCGCGCCGATCTACGCGTGGCTGCTGGTGCAAGGCTTCCAGCAGACGCGCAATCGCGTGGCATACGGCGTGCAGCTGCTGTTGCTGGCACTAATCGCCGAAGTGCCGTACGATCTCGCCACTTCGGGCAAGCCGTTCGATTTCGGCTCGCAGAATCCGGTGTTCGGCCTGTTCATCGCCTTCGCCATGCTCGCAGCAATGAAATGGGTGGCGCAGCGCTACCAAGGTGCCATGCTCGTGATCTCCGACATTGTGCTGGTAGTGGTTGCCGTATTGTGGGATCTGCTGTTGCGTGTCGGACTGCGCCAGCATCTGATGAGCCTGGGTGCGGTGACGCTTGGTTTCGTGCTGATTTTCTGGCTGATGCGCTCGCGTGAAAACACCATGATGTTCACGGCCGGTCTGTTCGGTGCGGTGATGATGATTGCGCCTGGCGTCGGTGTTGCATTCGTGCACTACTACAATGGCAAACTCGGATACAAACATTCATGGACTAAGTGGATGTTCTATGCCTTCTATCCGGTAATTTTGCTGATTTGCGCGGCTGTCGCATGAAATTTGATCATATTGCGAGAGTTTTGACAACGTTCGCACTATAATGAAAACAGATTGAGAGAGCGTCGTCGCTCCAAATACCACCCGTTCCACTGTTGGCAGGGGTGCGATGATGCTGTGAGCTGCAAAGGGGCTGACATGGACAAGGCTGGCATTCGTGAGGTGGCCAAGGCCGCAGGAGTGTCGATTTCGACGGTTTCGCGCGCGTTCACGCGTCCGGAGCTCGTTTCCGAGCGTACCAGGCGCAAGGTGCTCGACACCGCGGACCGGTTGGATTTTAATATCTCCCGTTCCGCGACGGCACTGAAGTCAGGGCAAACGTACCGTGTCGCCATGCTGATGAATGAGGAAATCACCAGCTGGTTCAATATGGAAGTATTCGCTGGAATCAATTCCGTCATGCATGATGCCGGATACGACATCTCTCTGTTCCAGCATGTCGATACCGGTGAGAACAGGCGTGACTTCTTTACGAATCTTCCGGTGCGACGCAACGTCGACGCCGTGTTCGTAACGTCGTTCGGCGTCGAACCGGAGGAAATCCAGCAGTTGCAGCGTATTCATGTGCCGATCATCGGCATCAACACGCCATCGCAGGAAGGCTTCGACGCAACGATCTCCGTCGACGATGAAGACGGCATGTTCTCGTCCGCGCAGCATCTAATCAATCTTGGGCACAAAAACATTGTGTACGTGTGCTCCGATGCAGTCGATTCGATCAATTCGTCGATCGATGCGCGCGGGCAGGGCTTCATTCGCGCATGCAAGACCATGGAGGGCACGCACGATTTCAAGTGGCGCGTGCTTTCCGTGCCGCGCGGCAAAACGTTCGCCGATTCGGCGTTGACCGCGCTGCTTGCGTTGGATGAGTTCCCCGACGGCATTTGCTGCCAGACCGATATGATGGCGATTCCGCTCGTGCTGCGCCTTGACCGGTATGGGCATCGCACGCCGCGCGACTATTCGATCATCGGCTTCGACGATTCCGCATATGCCGACACCGTGAACCTGACGACCATGCGTCAGGATCCGTTCGCCATGGGTCGTGCCGCAGCGCGGAAGGCCGTGAAGCTGATTGCGGGGGAGACTCTCGAAAATCCGTATGAGGTGGTGCGTGCCCAGCTTGTGCTCCGCGGCACCGACTCCGTCTACGGCGGAGATCGCTGATTTTTCTGCCACTCTTCTTCATGCCTCCGTACTTGCCGTTTTGATTCACGCCGACAATACGGGGGTATTTTGCATATACTGCCAGCTGCCGCCGTCTGCGCAACGCTGCTGGTGGTGTCTGCACAAGTTCCGTTGCGTGTCTTGGGCGTCGTAGACGACGGTGACTCGCTTTTTGCCGACCGCGTCGAGGTGCGATCCGGAGTGGATTTTCCGGTTTCGCTCGGGTACTTGCCGTCTTCGTAGGATGCGGGGCTTGCAACCGTCATCATAGTTCATTTCGCAACCTTGGTTGTCACGGCTCGATCCCTTACGCGCCCTTGTCTCATATGTAGCTGTTGGAGAGTGTGCGAGCCCTGAAAATTTATCCCTGTGGTCGGAGGTTTTGCCGCCTGTTGCGAGGTTATGAGATTTCCATGGTTGATTTGTGATTGTTGATTGTAACGAGTGTGGATGGGCGGCGGGGACGGGGAAATTGGGGTATGGTACACGGGTGTACTAGGGGGTATTTTCATGAAAATTTCTGCAATGAATGAAACGGTTTGCAATCATTTGTTTCGCGACACGCCGTGGAGGGTATCGGTTAGATTAACAAAGACTGATCGCAGGGGTAACCTCGGCGTTTTTGCGAACGATTTCAAACTCCAGTTGGCAGAACGGATTAGACGCTTCGGTACTGGAAAACAAAGGTTTTACCACCTTTATATCGGGGGGGGGGGTGGTATTTTTGTTTCAGTGATTTTCATGAATGCAAAGGTTATCATTTTGAGACGTACCCACAAGGTGCGGGAGAAAGAAAAAGGTTGAGTGGCGTAGTTGCCACTCCTGTAGATGGCATATTGCAAAGGATGTCGTGTTAGAGTCGGAATGTCTGAGGGGGGTCTGATTCGTGCAGTTAGGGGACATGATGAAGAGATTGCTCAGAGGCGGAGCGAGGAGCTCGGCGCCACAGCATTACTCGGGAGCGCGAGTGGTATCTGCCCGCGCCTTCTCTCATGCCCGCTCCCTGACCGCCGCCGCAGTCGCAGTTGCCATGATGGCCTCCGTAGCCGTCACCGCCTTCATCCCCACCTACAGCGCCAATGCCGAAGGTGCGGCAGGAGACAATGGCGGTATCTGCACCCCGCAATCCATAACCTTGGGCACTGATACGGGTCACAGTACGGAAGATACCGGCGTCGCCACATATGTGGGCGGCGACATGTACGTTGGCAAGAAGACCGGCGGAAACATGCTAGATGTTAACGGTCCAAGCGGGTCGTATGCTGTGGAAGCCGAAGGCCTAACCGCGGTCAAAGGAAAGCTTTTGATGCACCCGCTTAAAGGTGCGTGGGCCACGTATTTCACCGATGCGGACGGTGCTAAGAACGGCTATGTAAAGGATTACCGGGGTTTCCGCTTCGGTGTCGTGGGCTTTGGCGGTCAGTATCGTCCTAAAGATGGTTCTGTTGTGCTGGACGTTAAAGGTGACAGCAACGATTCGAGCATTGGCTGGGTTAAGGGCACTCAAGCTTGGGGAAATGCTGGCTGGGTTGGCAAGAACAAGAACACTGAGCCGTCCTACTCCGCAAATATCGCGGGCGATAGCACCACGGTATATGGTGGTTCTTCGAATCAGATTTTGGGAAATGGATCAAAGAACACCGACACCAATCGGTACGACTCCAGGAACTCCGTCTATGTGCCAGGCGGCATGGAGGGTACTGTCAGCTGGAAACAGACTGATGAGACGATCGGCTCGACTAATGAAAAGTTCTCGGACTTTGACACATATATCAAGAAGTTGTCAAACGACTTGTCTTCCCTGAAGGGGTTCGGAAGCGTATATGTTACCACTGCGACATATTCTTCGGACAGCTATAACAATTTGAAGCGTACGAAATATGACGTCAATGAGTACGACAACGGTAGCTATACTTTTACGATTAACAACGTCAATGAGAAGGTAATTAAGTTTCAGGGTGACGGGAAAGCCTCTATGCAGGTGTTCAACCTTCCCGCAAGCTTTCTCAATGATTCTTCGAGCTATACGGGTGTCAGTTTCGACTTTTCCGGTATTCCCGATAGCGCTTCCGTGGTCATTAATGTGACCGGAAAGAACGTGGATTTTCATAACGGTTGGCGTTTCTGGTGGACTGATGAAAGCGGTACCAAGCGTGAGCTTGGTGGTTCTTATGCGGACTCGGAGTATGCTAAGCGTGCGCAGCAGATCATGTGGAATTTTGCTGACGCTACAAATGTGGTTATCCATGGTGGCCAAGGTAGTGGCACTACGACGCGTAGGGACGCAAACTCCAATCTGGAAAAAGCTGATGGCGTATGGGATAAGTCGTTTGCCATGGAGACTAAGGATGATCCTGCCGCTGGCATGCTCGGCAGCATCCTCGTGCCGAATGGCAGCTTCGAATCTCACGTGAGCACCAACGGTCGTGTATGGGTTGGCGGGGATTTCTCCATGTACAATCCGGATGCGGTTGGCAATACTAATAACGGTACTTTCTACAAGTTCCTCAACTACGAGCGCAGCTACTCGGCTTCCGCGCTTGATATGGATCAGGAACGCCACAACCTGCCGTGGAACGGCTCGTACTCTACCCAGTGCGCGGTCATTCAGATCAACAAGGTAGACAACAACGACAATGCCTTGGCTGGCACCACGTGGGGTGTGTACAAGACTTACGCAGATGCCGCGAACGGTGGCGAGGCGATTACGACGGTTACTGACGGTAATGCGCTGTCTGACAAAGACGGTGTTGATAACGGCACCATTCAGGTCGGCAATCTCAAGACCAACAGCAACTACTACCTGAAGGAACTTGGAGCGCCAAAAGGCTATCAGATTTCCAGCAAGGTGTACCGCATCACTGCGGGCGACCAAGGCTCTCTCGTACAAGATGTTTACGAGAGCGCAGACGGAACCAATTGGACTCCGGTTTCTGACAACAAGATTGTGAACTATCCGCAGTCCGCGTCGATTTCCTGGACGAAGAATGGTGAAGATGATAAACCGTTGGCAGATTCCAGTTGGGAAATCACTGCTAACGATGGCAGAACTTACATCGTTGAAGACAATATGGTGCAGGTTTCCAGCGTCACCATTCTGAAGGATGGCGTTGATGCTGGTGATTCGCTGAGTATTACTCAGAATAGTTCGGCTACTTTGACCGCGCAGGTGCAGCCTGCGAATGCGGCACAGGATGTGAAGTGGGAGTCAAGCAATTCCGCTGTCGCAACCGTTAGCGATGGAACGGTGACCGGCATTGCCCCAGGTACTGCTGTGATTACGGTCAAGCCTGTTGGCGACGATTCAATCAGCGATTCCATAACGGTCACCGTCACTGCGGTTCAGGTGACATCTCTGACGGTGAAAACCGGTAATATGGATGTGGCGAACAATGCATCGTTCAGCTTGTCAAAGGGAAACTATCAGCGGTTCACTGCCACTGTTGATCCCGCTAATACGGCGGTTTCATGGACGTCGAGCGCTGAGAGCGTTGCGACGGTGGACAGCGACGGCAAAGTTACCGCCGTTGCTTCAGGTACGGTGACGATTACCGCAAAAGCAGGAAGCCTTTCCGTTTCGTTCACTGTTACCGTGCCTAAGGATACGCATTATACGGTCATTTACTTTAATAATCCTGGCAAATGGAGCACCCCATACCTGTGGTACAGCCTTGACGGCACGGATGGCTCTTGGCGCGAGGCGGCAATGACCAGGGACTATAGCAGTAATAATTGCGGCGACTGGAGCTATGTCAAAATTCAGAATGATGACCGGAAGCAGATCACTTTCAAGTTCAAGAGCGGTTCTGATAACGGAACTGCGTCTTGGGATGGGCCGAGTGGTGGTGGAAACTATGTCGCGGACTACAGTGCGGTGATTACCGTACAGAAGTCGAGCGGCCTGAATACCTCCGCGAATGTGTATGCCACAGCTCCGAGTGGTTGCGCGGCAAACGTTTCTGCAAAGAACGTTGAAGCCAAGGTGTCTGCCGCTGTGTATTACGAGCAGGGCGCTGCTGACGTAGTGCTCGCAAACGAGACTGTTGCACGTACGACTGCCTGCACGAAGTCTGAGCCGAACGGCGACCAGCTTGGCGTAATGTGCGATATCAACGCTGACGCGGGCAAGTTCGAGGTCAAGGATCTGGCGGACGGCACGTACAAGCTGAAAGAGCATGAAGCGCCAACCGGATACACCAAGACAGACGTTTGGTACACATTCGTAATTAGCGACGGTCAAGTCACAACCGTGACGAGGCATGAGAACGCGGATGATGCTACGGGCACAACTGTTGGCGCCATTGAGATTGTGTTCACGGATACTCGCACCAAGGTGACGTGGAATAAGATCGATGGCACCGACAAGGCGAAAATTGCAGGATCGTCTTGGACGATTGCTTCCGGCAAGGTAAGCGATGGTTCGTTCACGGCGAATGGCGGAACGCCGATCACAGTGACCGATTGCACATCATCATGCGTTGCCAATGGCATGGGTGATGAAAACGCCGATCCAGGTGCGTTCACTGTTTCCGGTCTGCCGGTCAACACGAACGGCGAGATCTACCAGCTTCAGGAAGCCCGCAACCCGACTGCCCACGCAGGCACACCTACGTACTACTTCCGGTTGACTGATTCGAACGGAGACGTCACCTTGTACAAGGACCCTGCCCTTACCGTCGCGGCCAGCAATATCATCGAGAACCCTCGTGTGCTCGGTGAAGTGAGCTGGTCAAAGGTCAGCTCGGAAAATGATTCCTTGCTGCTTGCCGGATCGGAATGGAAAGTCACCCAGACCAGCGAGTTCAAGTACGGAAACGATGGCGTAAACGGCACGTTTGAAAAGCTCGCCACTTCTAAAGAGTACTTCGTGACTGACTGCATGGATGCGTGCTCGAGCGAAGGCTTTGCGGACGAAGATTCCAGTGCCGGTAAGTTCAAACTGACGGGTTTGCCTTGGGGTGAATACACGTTGGAAGAGAACAAGGCTCCCGACGGGTACAACCTCGGCGGTGTTGTCTACAAGTTCACCATCGGTCCAAGTTCGTATAACGGCTCCGCATGGAGCGTTGCGCTCACTGTCGACGGCGCAACCGGTCCCGCTGACAACAAGATTGAGAATCAGCCGGGGGTGGTGTTGCCGGGGACGGGCGGCGACGGAAATATGAAGACTTTGGCTACGGGATTGCTTGTGGCCATGGCATCCGTTGCGACGGCCGGACTGGCCCTGAAAGTCAGGAGGCGTCGGCAATGAACACGTCTAGAAGAGGAGGGGATGGTCCGTAAAACAAACGACCACTGCCTTCTGGGCAATAACTCAATAACTGAAAAATAATTGAAAACGTTGGAAAACAACGAAGATTTCAACAAGTTTATGGAAAAAGGAAAGAAAGGGAGAACAATGAATAAGGTTCTCAAAGGCCTCGTCGCTGTGGCAGCATCCGCAGCCATGGCCGTCGCCGGCATGTTCGGCGCAGGCACCGCAATGGCAGCGAACACGTACCAGATTACTGTGCCGGCCGAAGATACGCACACCTACTCTGTGTATCAGATTTTCACCGGTTCTTTGAGCACGGACGGTACTCTGGGTGACGTCACCGCTGGCAAGAACTTCAATGAAAATAATGGTGCTGGCGAGGGAAACGCTAATTTGACTGCCGCCGAAGCTGCCGTCAAGATCGCTGCGCTTGAGAGCACTGCTGATGACACTACGAAGTTGGCAACCATTTCCAAGTTCGTTGATCTGAGCGGTGCTGCTTTCGGCTCGGTCTCCAAGGACGCCTCTCTTGATGCTGCCGCAGGTTACTACCTGCTGAAGGACAGCACCGCCGTGACTGGTGACGATGCTTCCACCCTGTTCATCGTGCGGGTCAATGGTCCGGTGACTGTGAACCGTAAGGCTGACAAGCCGACCTTTGAAAAGAAGGTCAAGGACATCAACGATTCCACTGGTGACACCACCGGATGGCAGGATTCCGCCGACTACGACGTGAATGACAAGGTGCCGTTCCAGCTGACCGCCACCCTGCCGACCGATGCGGCTGATTTCGCCGCATACAAGACCTACAAGCTGGTCTTCCACGATACTCAGTCCGCAGGTCTGACTTTCAATAGCGAATCCGTGGTTGTCAAGTATGAAGGCAAGCAGCTTAGCGCTGACTCCTACACTCTCAACACGGCTACTACCGATAATCACACCTTCGACCTCACCATTGCTGATGCAAAGTCCGTCAAGGGCACTGATAGCAAGGCAATCACCGTTGCTGCTGGCGGCAAGTTCACCGTCGAATACACTTCTACGCTGAATGATCAGGCTGTAATCGGCTCTACGGGTAACCCGAACGAGGCCTCCCTTGAGTTCTCCAACAACCCGAATGTTGGCGGCGAAGGCGAAACCGGCGAAACCCCTAAGGATAAGGTCATCGTGTTCACCTATGAGCTGGACATCACCAAGACCTTCAGCGATAACGGCACCCCGGCTGAGAATGACCTGCCGAAGTTCAAGCTCTACAAGTATGACGAGGCTCAGAAAGACTACGCCACTGATCTCGGTGAAGTGACCGTCGTCAAGGGCACGGATGGCAAGTACACTACCTCCTACAAGCGCATCGACGACGGCAAGTACAAGCTCGTGGAAACCCACACTCCGGCAGGCTACAACACCGCAGCGGATAAGTTCTTCGAAATCACTGCAGAGCATGACGTTGATGCTGCTGATCCGAAGCTGATCTCGCTCAAGATCGATTCGACTGCTGGCGATACGACCACCGGTGTTGTCGCCACCACCATCGTGAACCAGAAGGGCTCCAACCTGCCATCCACTGGTGGCATGGGCACGGTGATGCTGTATGTGGCTGGCGTGGCAGTGTTCGTGCTCGCTGGCGCAACCCTGGTCATGGCGCTGCGTCGCCGCAACGCCTGATCTCACAGATCACAGTCAACATAACTGAAAATCAAAAACCATAACTGAAAATAACTACACATGAAACCGCTGTTGCCATGCACTTACCTCCGCATGGCAACAGCGGAATCATCACAATCATCATAATTTAAAAATAATTGAACAATAACTGAACCCACATATGTCAGGCTGGATTGCCTCAAATCCCTTGTAAACTGCCTAAACTAACGAGAATTCAGCCTGACTCCCTAATTTTTCCAAGTCGCAAGTTGGGGGCGACTTGATATTTCTAGTTTTCATAGAAAGAACCACAGAAGAGGGGCTGGCAATGAAGGAACACACGATCGCAAGCCGCATCGTCGCAACATGCTGCGCAGCTGCCGTCGCATGTGCCGCCGCAATCTGTGCACTCACCACTCGCGATGCGGTTGCGGCGCCAACAGACTCTGCCAGCGGCAGCATCGCCATTACGTATCAACGCAAAAGCAATGACGGGGCTGACTCTAATGCGGGAGGCGCTTCCGATTCTGGAGCCGCTGGAACGGGCGATTTCGCCATTCCGGGAGCAACCTTCCGCCTATACAAAGTCGGGCAAGTCTCGTCCGGCGCAAACTTCGAACCCGTCGCACCATTCACCGACTCCACCGCATACCCGATCGACTGGTCGAAAGTAACCGGATATGACGCGCAAGTGTACCGCGACGTGGCCAACACGCTCGCCGGACTCATCGCGGCGAACGGGGCAAGCGAATCCGCAGCCGTGGACTCGGGCGAAACCGACAAAGCCGGGCGACTCACGTTCGCCGGCGTGGAAGACGGGCTGTATCTGGTCGTGTCCGATAGCGTGAAAGTCGAAGGCGCTGCTGGCGCGGCTGCTGTTGGCGGAACGGCCGACGAAGACTCCTACTGGCAGTGCGCTTCCGCCAACATGCTCGTCGCCATGCCGCAAGACGGCGTCTCCAACGGATCACGCGAACTCGCCATCGAGCCAAAAACCGAATGCTCCACCCAACTCAAGCCGACCCTGGAACGCACCGTGCGCAAAGTGTGGAACGATCGCAACGACTCCGACGGCAAGCGTCCCGAATCCATCACCGTGAAATTATTGCGTGACGGCGTGGTATTCGAAGAAGTGAAACTCAACGAGTCCAACAAGTGGGCACATTCGTGGACGGGACTTTCCTCCGCACACCAGTGGGCGGTGGTCGAAGCTTCCGTACCCAGCGGGTACACCACCCTCTCTGACGTGGAAGGCGACACCACCACCATCACCAACACGCACACGCCACCCGAAACCCCGCCCGCACACACCGGCTCGGCGGTACAGAGCGTGGCCTGGATGGCAGCCGCCATCTGCGCCGCAGCATTGGTACTCTTAGGCGTAGTGAGGATTGCGAGAAAGCGGGAAGGCGAACAGTAGCGTGAAACGGCGGCGGAGCGGAAACAGCGAATCGGGAGAACCGAGCACTGAAGCGCGCCGTGAAACTGCTGAAGCGCGCCGTAAGATTGCCGGGGATTCCGCGGATATTGCCGGCTCTTCCGACTTTGCCGGATTCTCAGAATTCGCTGAATTTTCGGAAAGCACGGAAGGCATGGAAAGTGCGGAAGGTTCTGCGGAAGGCGCGGAAAGTGCGAAATCGGAATCTTTGAAATCTGTAAAATCTTCGGAACAATCGAAGAAACCGAAGAAAAAGTCGAACGCGCTGCTCGACGTATTAATCGCAATATCCGCAATATTCATGATCGGCGCGATCTGCCTCATCGCATACCCAACATTCAGCGACTGGTGGAACCGCATGCACCAGTCGTACGCCGTGGCAAGCTACGTGGAACAAACCGAAGATCTCTCCGGCGAAGAAAAACAGCACATGCTCGACGCGGCGCACGCCTACAACGAGGCGCTCGCGGCGAACGGCGACCGCTGGCACCTGACCGACGAGCAGAAGCAAACATACGAAAACACGCTCGACATAACCGGTACCGGCATCATGGGATACGTGACCATACCGCGCATCAAAGTGAAACTGCCCGTCTACCATGGCACCAGCGAAGGCGTGCTGCAAATCGCGGCAGGGCATTTGGCGGGAACGTCACTGCCCGTAGGCGGCGAAACCACGCATGCGGTGATTTCCGGGCATACCGGATTGCCCAGCGCGAAACTGCTCACCGGTCTCGACGAACTGCAAAAAGGCGACACGTTCGCATTCCACGTGCTCGACGAAACCTACACGTACCAGGTTGACCAAATTTCCGTAGTGCTGCCGAGCGACATCAGCAAACTCAACATCGAATCCGGCAAAGACTACGCGACGCTGATCACATGCACGCCATACGGGGTGAACTCGCACAGGCTGCTCGTGCGCGGGCATCGCATACCGAACCCGAAAGTGCCGGACGCGACCACGTACGACGAGCCGGGGTATATGACGGCTGTGGCGGCTCTTGTGATTGGGCTGCTCGTGTCGATCATTGGATTCGCGTGCGTATGGCTGGCACGGCTGTGGCGGCGCGGGCGCATCGTGAAAGCCGATCGCGTGGCTGCCGGGCGCCACTCGTCCGGCAGACGGGCGTAGTTTCTCTTCTTCCTTCTCGTATTCTGCCGGTCTTGCGACGCTGCGATGTGTGGGAATGTACTATCGCAATTATCGCAAGATGAAGAAAGTGCGATGGTAGGGGAGAGATGAAGAAATCGGATATTTCCAATATTTCGAATGCTGAAAGTGTTGAACGCGCTGAAGAAAGTGTGCGATCGAGTGTGCAACCGAGCGGGAAATTCGGCGGGAAAGCGGATCGACTGTTTGGTGCGGATCCTGCGGGACTCGACGAATCCGCGCGAGGCATTGCGGTGCTGGTGATCGTCGGCGTGGCAGTAGGACTGCTGTCAGGCATGTTCGGCATCGGCGGCGGCACCGTGATCGTGCCCGCGCTGGTATGGCTCGGACTGACGCAACGCAATGCGGCGGCGACGTCAATGCTTGCGATCGTACCGACCTCGATTTCCGGCGTCATTTCGTACGCGACTTGCGGAAACGTGGACTGGCTCGCCGCGCTGCTGCTGTTTTGCGGCATGTTTGTGGGCGGGCAGATTGGCAGCTGGCTGCTTTCGCGCTTGCCGGAACTTGTGCTGCGATGGATTTTCGTAGTGTTTCTCGTGTTTGTGGTGGTGAACCAGATAAGTTTTGTGCCGTCGCGCGACCAGCACATTGCGATGAGTGCGCTGACCGGAGTTTGCCTGGTGCTGCTGGGCGTGGTGATTGGCATATTGGCGGGACTGCTGGGGATTGGCGGCGGGGCGCTCGCCGTGCCCGCGCTATCGATGCTGTTCGGCGCTTCCGATCTGATTGCGCGAGGCACGTCGCTGCTGGCCATGTTTCCGAACTCGATCACGACGAGCGTGGCAAACCTGAAACGAAGGCTGGTGCATGTGAAGGCCGCGCTGATTATTGGCTTGGTGGCTGCCGTTACCGCGCCATTCGGTACGTGGATAGCGGGCGCGGTCTCGCCCCGCGTCGGATCGATTCTGTTCGCCTGCTACCTGTGCGTGCTCCTGATTCGCAGCCTCTTCGTAGCCGTCAAGGCCACTCGTTCCGCCCGCGCCTCTTCCTGACGCGCCGCGCCCCTGCCTGACCGTTTGCCCTTCATGCGACAAAAGCATGAGTCATAATTCAGTATTTAGGGGGTATTGGGAATGATGGTTGACGGAAAGAGGATTTGAGATAAGTGTTCACTTTGTGAAGACGAGAGTTCACGTTTTGTTCGTCCAAAACGCCTCGGAAGTTGGTTTGCGAAACCTGGCGTGGAGATTGCAATACAGCACAGGCTGAAGAAAGAAGAAAAAAGATGAGCAATCGAAAGGCTCTCAAAGGAGCGATTGCAGCAATCGCTTCCGTTGCAACGCTCGGCGCGCTTGCGGCACCGGCGCTCGCCAACGAAACTTCCACTTACAATCTGAACGGCAAGTCCGTTGCGGAACTGGCTCAGCACGGCGGCGCACAGCGCATTGCGGCCATCGGCAACGGCACCGCCAAGAACGTCATCCTGTTCATCGGTGACGGCATGGGCGATTCCGAAATCACCGTCGCCCGCGATTATCTCGGGGGTGCAAACGGCCACTTCGAAGGCCTTGACGCAGTCGGCCAGCCGGCAGAGCTCGGCGACACCAATGCCGGCACCGGCCAGTACACCACCCCGGCCGTGCTCGAATCGCACTCCACCGAGCGTGGCTGCTACGGTCCGCAAGGCAAGACCGACGGCAGCTCCAACGACGCGCTCAAGCGCTGCCTTGCCAACCAGCTCAAGGAAAACGGCGGCATCGGTTCCATTTCCGAGCAGCTGCTCGATACCCGCGCTGACGTGACCATCGGCGGTGGTTCCAAGTACTTCCGCCAGACCGTGCAGGGCGGCGAATGCGCTGGCAAGACCGTGTGGGAGCAGGCCAAGGAAATGGGCTACCAGACCGTCGAGAACGATCCGGCCGCAATCGCGATGATCGTCAAGACCGCCAAGATCAGCCGCTGAAAATCTGAAGAGATCTGAAGAGCGCAAATAAGATCCGGATCGCACGCATTGCAGTGTGGTCCGGATCTTTTGCTTCATCGCACGATTCAGGTTTGGTGACTTCACGATTTGTGGTCTGACCTCACGATTTCATTTTTTAAGCCTTTTTCCGAATCGTGAGGTCGCCAAATCGAAATCGTGAGGTCAATGCAGACAGGGCGGGCCGCAAATCCAAAATGAGATGGGTCGTTCAACGCAGCAAGCGTTGTGAGACAATATCCTTCGAGATGTCTATCTCGCAAACCGGGAGATTATCTCTCGACATCCAAAGTATTATCAACAAAGTATTACCAGCAAAGGAGCATTCGTGCGTATTTACAATCTGACGGATAATGACGATGCCGCAATTGTCGCGCAGCAGGGCATTTTCCAGGTCATGGAGTGGAAGCGCGATTTTTCCGTGACGTACGGCAGCGCCATGGACGCCTACTATGCGTCCGAAATGAACGTGCGCCGCCGTCAACTGGTCTGCAATCTCAATGGCAAGACCGGCGCGGTTGTGCAGGCGGGCGCCATGCAGTGGACCGTCGGCCATGTCGAAGTGACGACCGGTGTGAAGGGCGTTGGCGATTTCATCGGCAAGCTGGCGCGTGGCGCGGTCACCAACGAGTCCGCGGTCAAGCCGGAATACGTGGGCAATGGCGTGGTTGTGCTCGAACCGACCTACCGTCATGTGCTGCTGCTCGATCCGAGCCAGATGGGCGGCGCCATCACCGTGAACGACGGCCTGTTTTACGCTTGCGAAACCACGATTCAGCAGCATGCGGTTATGGTTTCGCGTCCGAGCGCGATGGTGGCCGGCGGCGAGGGCCTGTTCAACCTGTCGCTGATGGGCCAGGGAACGGTTGCGTTGGAGTCGCCGGTGCCCGCTTCCGAAATCGTGACCGTCGATTTGGAGAACGACGAGCTGAAGGTGGACGGCAATTTCGCGATCGCGTGGACGAACGGCCTGCAGTTCACGGTCGAGCGTTCCACGAAGACGCTGATCGGTTCGGCTGCGAGCGGCGAGGGCTTGGTCAACGTGTATCGCGGTACGGGTCGTGTGCTTCTCGCGCCGGTCGCCGCCAATCTGGCTAATCCGAACGCGGGTTCCGGTGCGGCCTGATTTGGCCGGTTGATTGCAGTTAATGGCGATTCGTCAACGAAAGGCAGTTGAAACGTTGACGGATTGCGTTCGCGCCCTGCCGATGGTGAGATGGCAGGTTTTGTTGAGATTGCGATTTGATTGATGTTCGATGGTGATCGCGCCTTGAAATCGTGTCTTGAGATTGTGTCTGATAAAAAGTTGAGCGAAGGGAGCTCAACTTTTTTGTAGATTTGGGAATAATCGCTTGCGATTCAAAGTTGAGTGGTGTAGGCTCAAGTTTTGGAAAGTCCGGGAGGCGGCAAACCGAAACTCGGGCGAAAGAACGAATAGAACAGAAAACGCATAGCGAACCTATCTACAAAGGAGACAAGTTATGGGACGCGCAGTTGGCATCGATCTGGGTACTACTAATTCCTGCATCGCAACTCTTGAAGGTGGCCAGCCCACCGTTATCGTGAACGCTGAAGGCGCTCGCACCACGCCGTCCGTCGTGGCATTCAGCAAGTCCGGCGAGATCCTCGTCGGCGAAGTCGCCAAGCGTCAGGCCGTGACCAACGTCGACCGCACCATCAGCTCCGTCAAGCGCCACATGGGCACCGACTGGACCGTTGAAATCGACGGCAAGAAGTGGACTCCGCAGGAGATCTCCGCACAGGTGCTGATGAAGCTGAAGCGCGACGCCGAAGCCTACCTCGGCGAACCGGTCACCGACGCCGTGATCACCTGCCCGGCATACTTCAACGACGCTCAGCGTCAGGCCACCAAGGACGCCGGCACCATCGCAGGCCTGAACGTGCTGCGTATCATCAACGAGCCGACCGCAGCCGCACTGGCCTACGGCCTCGAAAAGGGCAAGGAAGACGAAACCATCCTGGTCTTCGACCTCGGTGGCGGCACTTTCGATGTGTCCCTGCTGGAGATCGGCAAGGACGACGACGGCTTCTCCACCATTCAGGTGCAGGCCACCAACGGCGACAACCACCTGGGCGGCGACGATTGGGATCAGAAGATCATCGACTGGCTCGTCGGCGAAGTCAAGAACAAGTACGGCATCGACCTGAGCAAGGACAAGATCGCCCTGCAGCGCCTGAAGGAAGCCGCAGAGCAGGCCAAGAAGGAGCTGAGCTCCTCTTCGAGCACCTCCATCTCCATGCAGTATCTGGCCATGACCCCTGACGGCACTCCGGTGCACCTGGACGAAACCCTGACCCGTGCCCACTTCGAGAGCATGACCTCCGACCTGCTGGGCCGCTGCCGCACCCCGTTCAACAACGTGCTGCACGACGCTGGCATCGGTGTTTCCGACATCGACCATGTGGTGCTCGTCGGCGGTTCCACTCGTATGCCGGCCGTCAAGGAGCTCGTCAAGGAGCTTACCGGCGGTAAGGAAGCCAACCAGTCCGTGAACCCGGATGAAGTCGTGGCCGTCGGCGCAGCCGTGCAGTCCGGCGTCATCAAGGGCGACCGCAAGGACGTGCTGCTCATCGACGTGACCCCGCTGTCCCTCGGCATCGAGACCAAGGGTGGCATCATGACCAAGCTCATCGACCGCAACACCGCCATTCCGACCAAGCGTTCCGAGGTCTTCTCCACCGCTGAAGACAACCAGCCGTCCGTGCTCATCCAGGTCTATCAGGGCGAGCGTGAGTTCGCTCGCGACAACAAGCCGCTGGGCACCTTCGAGCTGACCGGCATCGCTCCGGCTCCGCGTGGCGTTCCGCAGATCGAGGTCACCTTCGATATCGACGCCAACGGCATTGTGCACGTGTCCGCCAAGGACAAGGGCACCGGCAAGGAACAGTCCATGACCATCACCGGCGGTTCCGGCCTGGGCAAGGACGAAATCGACCGCATGGTCAAGGAAGCCGAAGCTCACGAAGCCGAAGACAAGAAGCGCAAGGAAGACGCCGAAACCCGCAACCAGGCCGAATCCTTCGCCTATCAGACCGAGAAGCTCGTCAACGACAATAAAGACAAGCTCTCCGACGATGTGGCCAAGGAAGTCACCGATAAGGTCAACGAGCTCAAGGAAGCCCTGAAGGGTGAGGACATTGAGAAGATCAAGTCCGCCCAGAGCGAGCTGATGACCTCCGCCCAGAAGATCGGCCAGGCCCTCTACGCACAGCAGGGTGCCGCCGATGCCGCAGGCGCCGCAGGTGCCGCCGGTTCCGCTCCCGCTGACGACGACGTGGTTGACGCCGAAGTCGTGGACGATGACGACAAGGACAACAAGTAATCATGTCCGACTTCAACAAGGACGAATATCTGAACGACCTGCCCGACATGGACAACCTGTCCGGGCAGGCCGCCCCTGCAGCCGGTGCATCGCAGGAATCGCAGAATAATGGCGATTCTGCAGCAAGTGCAACTTCCGATTCTGCAGATTCTGCAGCAACTGCAGCGAACGCAGCATCTTCCGAATCGCAAGAAAACGGCGATGCTGCGGATGGTGCGACGCAAGATGGTGAAGATACGCTGACTCCGCTTGGCCAGGCCAAGAAGGAAGCGGCGGAATACTTGGAAGCCCTTCAGCGCGAACGTGCGGAATTCATCAACTTCCGCAATCGTTCGCAGAAGGAGCAGGAACGCTTCCGTCAGCACGGCATCATCGACGTGCTGACCGCACTGCTGCCGGCACTTGATGACATCGATCGCATTCGCGAACACAGCGAAATGGACGAATCCTTCAAAGCCGTTTCCGCCAAAATCGACAAGGCGTTCGAAAAGTTCGGCGTCGAGAAGTTCGGCGAAAAAGGCGAGGATTTCGACCCGACCAAGCATGACGCGATCCTGCACAAGCCGGATCCGCAGGCCGAGAAGGAAACCGTCGACACCGTGGTGGAAGCCGGCTACCGTATCGGCGACCGCGTGATTCGCGCGGCTCGCGTGGTCGTGGCGTCCCCGCAGAGCTAGCGCAGTGACAGCGATTTCAACAACAACAGGCATTTGACATCAGCAACCTCGTGAAAGGAGGCACATCATGGCTGAGAATGAATGGCTGAGCAAGGATTTCTACAAGGTCCTCGGTGTCTCCAAAGACGCCACGGACGATGAGATTACCAAAGCGTACCGCAAGCTGGCGCGCAAGTACCATCCTGATCTGAACAAGACCAAGGAAGCGGAGGAAAAGTTCAAAGACATTTCCGAAGCGTACGACGTGCTCAGCAACAAAGACAACCGCCAGAAGTACGACGCCATCCGTCAGTTCGGCATGGGCGGCGCGCGCTTCGCCGGCGGCTCCGGTGCGGGCGGATTCGACGCGGGGGCATTCTCCGACATTTTCGGCTCGATGTTCGGCGCTGGCGCTGGCGCTGGAGCGTATGGCACGGGCGGCAATGGCTCGCGCATCCGCTTCCAGACCGGTGGCGGCAATCCGAATATCAACGATATTTTCTCGATGTTCGGTGGCGGCGCTGGTGGCCCTGCCGGGGCTGGCAACCCCTACGGGGGCAGCTACGAGCAGGCTGCGCAGCCGGAAGATGGCGAAGACCGCAATTCCAAGATCAATCTGACTTTCCGCCAGTCGGTCAAGGGGGCAACGGTTTCACTGTCTGCCGACGGAAAAAAGTTCAAGACGCATGTTCCAGCGGGCGTGCGTGACGGGCAGAAAATCCGTATTCCAGGCAAGGGCAAGCCGGGTCGTAACGGCGGAAAAAACGGCGATCTGTACCTGCAGATCAACGTTGCCGAAGATCCGAAATTCAGCCTGCGCAAGCGTGACATCATCATGGATCTGCCAATCACCGTCGGTCAGGCTGTGGCGGGCGCGAAAGTGACCGCACAGGATATCGACGGCAACGAAGTCACCTTCAAAGTGCCGGCAGGCTCGTCCAGCGGCACCGAAGTGCGCATCTCCGGCAGGGGCGTGGCCAACAGGCAGGGCGACGGCGATCTGATCGGGCGTGTGCAAATCCGCATTCCCGACAAGCCGAGCCTGAAAGTCAAGCATGCGGCAAAGGAATTCGACAAGGAGTGCGGCGATTTCGCTGACGAACTTGCCAAGGAGCGCTGATTGCCATGGCACGCGCATCCCGGACCTCCCAAGCCCGTGCGGCGCGGCAGGCCAAAATGCTGTACGACATGTGCGCAATGGCGATCGTGGCCGGCAGGGCCGATCTGGACGGGGCGGATGAAGTTGGTTTCGACATCGAACTGCCGATGTTCACGGTCGGTCGCGCCGGCGAACTCGCCAACGTGCATCCGCAGACGCTCCGCCAATACGATCGTTTGGGGCTGGTGGTGCCGCAACGCACGGACGGTGGCGCTCGCCGGTATTCGCTGCGAGACATCTCGCGCCTTGCGAAAGCGCAGCAGCTGAGTCAGGAAGAAGGCATCAACCTGGCTGGCATCGCGCGGATCCTTTCCTTGGAAGAGGAGAACCGCGAGCTGCGCCGGCAAGTCGAGCGATTGCGCCGGCCGGCCGGTTCCAGCGTGTTCGCGGCCGATGCGGACGGTGACATTGTGGAAATCGAACGTTCCCGCCGCGCTCGCATGTGGCGTCGGCAGATTCAGGTCGACGCCCGTCAGCTGCCGTCGCGCGAGTCCGTGGAGGCCGCGCGTGTCGCGGCTGATGCGTACGACACGCGCGGTGGGGGTGTCGCAGGCGAAAACGAGGGGATTGAGAGGGGTAAACCCGTTGCTCAGCCGATTTCTAGGTCTATCGTGCTTTGGGGGATTGACTGATTTTCAGAAAACATTGAAAAAAAATTCAAAAACAGGCATATCTGGCAACAGATGTGCCTGTTTTGTTATATAGTTTTACCAAATGCATTGCTTCCTGCGACGATGTCGTCGTTGTGGGAAATAATGTTGAGTATCCGCGTTCTAACTGTCATTCTTCCGGTCGTCAAGGTGCTTCGGTGAAAGATAGTTCTCTTTGCCCATGAATAATCATGGAGGAGGGGGTAAGATATGCGGCGAGAACAGGAAAGGTTAGGAGCGTACAGTGCCAAGAGTTGCGTTCACAGCTAAGACCCGCAAGTATCTCGGGTCTCTGGATGCCGTGGAATCGGTCACCCAGTATCGTATTTGTTACTCCAAGGAGTTTCGCGATGATTGCATGCGCAGGTATGCCGAAGGTGGCTCGCCTGCCGCGATTTTCCGCGAGGCCGGGCTTGATCCGAAGATCATCGGATACAAGCGCGTGGAACGTTGCATCGCTCGCTGGAAGGCGGAAAATGCGGAAAAGGCCGCTGAAACCGCTGTGGAAAACAGTGAAAATCAGGGAGAGTGAATTTCAAATCTCCCGATACAAGTGAAATTTTCGAATTTCATGGATTATAGCGATGGGGGTTGCCGATAATTCGTGAAAAAAATCGGATGATTTTGCGAATACGTAGGCGCGAAGTATTGCGTCGATATGGGAAGCGCTCGGATGGAGGACCGTCCGGGCGCTTTTCGTTTGCCTCGCTTGTATGCCTGTTTGTTGTCTGCCGTTTTGCCGCGACTCGCGAATGCTGCCGTCTTGCCGCTCTGCTGAAATGGCAGTGGAAGTCGCGATGGACGGCGCTGCCCGGAAATCCGGTGCTCCGCGTCCGACGGTCGTAGGGAAGGAACATCATGACCGAGACGAACCTGATGATCAAGGCCGTGTTCTGGGATATGGACGGCACGCTGATCGATTCCGAACCGTATTGGCATGAGGGTGAGATGAAAATCGCAGCCGCGCATGGCGGATATTGGGATGAGGAGCTCGCCTGGCAGGGTTCGGGCACGCCGGTTCCGGATGTGGCCCGTCGCATGGTGGAGCATGGTTGCCAGCTGTCGATTGAAGAGATCGGCCAGGGCATGATCGATTACGTCGCCCAAAAGGAATTCGAGCGCATTCCGTGGATCGAAGGCGTGGAAGACGTGCTTGTCGCGCTGCGTGACGCTGGCGTTCCTTCGACGCTGGTCACCACGTCGCCGCGTCATCTTGCGGAGAATCTGGTTGTCCAAGCGCCGGCTGGCGCGTTTGCGGGCTACGTGTGCGGCGATGATGATGTTGAGAAGAAGCCGTCTCCGGCCCCGTATTTGGAGGCGGGTCGTCGCTTGGGTATCGCTCCGGAAGATATGAAGTACTGCATTGCGATTGAGGATTCCATGTCGGGCCTGCGTTCGGCCGTCGCCTCCGGCGCGACGACGATCGGCCAGACCGGGTTCATGCAGATCGACAATTCCAACGGCCCGCAGTTCGCCTCGATCAAGGGCTACGAGGGCATTGACGCGGCCTCGCTCGACGCTTTCGTGCGTCAGCGCGTATCCCAGGTCTGATTTTTCGCCCCATCTCGCTTACGTATGGCAGATTTGTCTGGTGGCTAGGAAAAGAAAAAGCCCGCTGCGGTGGAATGAATGCAGCGGGCTTAGTGGAGCCGACGGTAGTCGAAACCGCGACCTCTTCGATGCGAACGAAGCGCTCTACCAACTGAGCTACGGCCCCAAGTCATGTCTAGCAACACGCTAAGCAAGACAACTCTCGCGATTCTAGTACGAAGTCTGTACGAATGCAATCTGCGAGATTCGCGTGTTGCGGAATATCCCTTGCAGGAAAAGCATGCGAAAGCATACGAAAACGGTGCCTTCCGAAAAATCGAAAGACACCGCAATCGCAAGAAAAGGAGAAAACGTAAGATCAGGCTTCCGCGGTCGCGGTATCAGCCTTCTTTTTGTCGAACTTTGCTTTGAGCAAGCCGACGAAGGTAGGAATCAGCGACAGCACGAGAATCGCAATGATGACCAGTTCGAAATGCTTCTGCACGGCCGGAATGCCGCCGAAGAAGTAGCCGAGCAGCGTGAACAGGGTGGACCAGCACAGGCCGCCGAGCACGGAGAACGGGGTGAAACGGCTCCAACGCATGCCGGAAATGCCGGAAATGAACGGCATGAACGTGCGGATGAACGGGAAGAAACGGCCGAGGAACACGGCGAGCGGGCCCCACTTTTCGATCATGCCTTCGGTTTTGGCGAGGCGTTCGGGGGTCATAGCCTTGACTCTGCCGGATTCGATGATGCGACGGCCGAAGAAGTGGCCGATCCAGTAGTTGCACTGGTCGCCGATGATCGGAGCGCACCAGACCACGGGCAGCAGCGCGAACAGCGGTAGTGCGGAAACGCCGGTCTGGGCGTCGGGCGCGGCGAAGAAGCCGGCGGCGAACAGCAGGGAGTCGCCCGGCAGGAACGGGAAGAACACGACGCCGGTTTCGACGAACACAATCAGGAAGATGAAACCAAGCGTGGGGGCGACGCCCATGGAGATCCAGCTGGCGATCGCCGTGCGCGGATCCTTGAGCAGATTAATGAAGAAGTTGATAATTCCCATGAAATGCTCTCTGTGAGTACCTTACATCTAAACGTCCAAAATTAAGTGGTTCAGGCTGCCTTGTGTGGGTTGGCCTCGCGGAACCAATGTCAGCCTACCAGTGGCCCTCTAATGCGGCGCCTAGTAATGCCCGACGGTTGGCAAATCTGCACAAACGGACGCAAAGTGCCAACTGCGGTGGGTGATTTTGGTTTGGTGGTGTTTGGCGTTTGGCTGTTTGGCTTTAGAGTATGCGATATATCCGGTATATCGCGTATCGCTCATTGTGATTTGGCGTTGTGACCTTACGATTTTGGTTTTTTTTTTGGGGGGGGGTGACCTCATGATTTTGATTTGGTGACCTCACGATTTGAAAAAAGGCGGCGAAAAACGGAATCGTGAGGTCAACAAATCAAATAGTGGGGCCGCTGAACACGAATCGCGCATGTTGACGGTACGAAAGTGTGTTTCGATGGCGCGGAAGATAGCGTGGAAACAGCAGTAAGGCAATGCGAGAGCGGTTGGGGCAATGCAAGACTAGGCGAATACGGCAAATACAAGGGAGTGTGAATCGTGGCGGAAAATCTTGCGCAATCGGTTGATGGGAATCTGAATCGGCAATCGCGGGCGCTGCTCGAAGCGTTGCATGCGGCGGCCGGAAAATTCTCCATGTTCGGTCATCAAAACGAAACCAGCAAGGTGATTACCCCCGATACGGATTCCGACGTGCATGCCGTGACCGGCGCATATCCGGCGGTCTGGGGCAATGATTCGGGCGCTGCCGGCACGGGCGCATATGGCACTCCGCTGCCGGAATCGCCGTATGCGCGCGATTTCAACGCTTTCGCGCGCAACAGCTTCATACGCATGGCCGATTCGCTGCCACGTATGTACACGAGGTAAGTACGTGTGCGCGGTGTAAACATGCGTTTGCGGGCGGATTCTTCCAGTCGGTGGAGGAATCTGCCCGCTTTTAGTCTTGTAGGAGGGCGGATTCTTCCAGTCACTGGAAGAATCAGGACGTTTTTAAGCCTGTTGGCGTCCGAATTGTTCCAATGTCTGGATGTTTTGGGACGTTACTGGGGCTGTAAGCGGGGTGATTGTTCCAGTGGGTGGGGGAATCACCCCGCTGAGGGTCTGTTTTGTGTCCGGATTGTTCCAGCGATTGGGGGTTTAGGACGCGGGGAGGGCTGTTTTCCTTTGCGTTGGATAGGCTGAAGGCATGGAACGCATGAATGAGACGTTGGACTTGAAACTGAATGAGTTGAGTGCGAATACGGCAGAAGTAACGGGAACTGCGGGAATGGTGAATACGGCGGAGATGGCAGAATCGCCGACAGCGGCGGAACAGTCTGGAACAGAACAGTCTGGTACGGGGCTTGACGCCCTCGTGTGCGGAACCGACGTTCCGCAAGGCACGGTGGTGATGGCTGCCACGCCGATCGGCAACACGGCCGACGCCTCCGCACGCCTCATTGCGCTCCTGGAACGCGCCGACATCGTGGCCGCCGAAGACACCCGCCGTCTCTACGCGCTCGCCAACCGTCTCGGCGTGCACGTGAACGGCCGCGTGGTGGCCTACCACGATCACAACGAGCGAGACAAGTCCGACGGTCTGCTCGATCAGGTGGAAACCGGCGCTACCGTGCTGGTCGTGTCCGACGCGGGCATGCCGACCATCAACGATCCGGGCCTCGCGATCGTGCGTCGCGCCATCGAACGTGGCCTGCCCGTCACCTGCGCTCCCGGCCCGTCCGCAGTGCTGGACGCGCTGTGCCTTTCAGGACTGCCCACCGACCGCTTCTGCTATGAAGGATTCCTGCCGCGCAAGCATTCCGAACGCGTGCAATACCTGCGTACCCTGCGTTCTGAACGCCGCACCATCGTGTTTTACGAAACCCTGCATCGCATCGACGATTCCATGGCCGACCTGCTTGACGTGTTCGGTCCGAACCGCAAGATGGCGCTTTGCCGTGAACTTACCAAGGATTTTGAGCAGATCCGTCGCGGAACCATCGCGCAGATTCGCCAGAGCGTGATCGACGAGCCGCCGCGCGGCGAAATGGTGTTGGTCGTTGCCGGCGCTTCCGAAGAGGAGGCTGACGCTGCTGCCCCCGCATCGTTGAGCGTCGAAGACTTGGCGGTGCTGTCGATCGACCGTGCGCAGGAAGACAATCTGCGCATCAAAGACGCGATTTCGCAGGTCGTTGCCGAGCATCCCCTTGCGGACGGCTCGCTTGCCAATCGCAAGCAGGTCTACAATGCGGTTCTTGCGATGAAGCAGTGAGTCCATATTAGTTACCGTCCGGCGATTGCCTATCGTGCGATTGCCCGTCGCGCAAGTGTTAGCTGCATGCTTGCGATCCGCACGATTCCAACGATTCCAGCAGTATTTGCAGGGCGCGGGCCACGTCCGGCCCGCCGACTTGCGCAAGATAGTCCAACATCGCCGGTGTTGCGGAAGGATTGGCGACCAGCCATTTGCGCAGTTGCGGCGCGTATTCCGCGATATGCCATAGCACGTCCTGCGGTGTGTCCGGACTGCACGCCACCAGCGGCGTCAATGGAATTGGGGGAGACGGCGGATCCACCAGCGGTTTCGGCCGCGGTTTGGGCTGGTATGGCGGCGGTTCGCGGCGCGTCCGCTGTGCACGGTGTGCGAGATTCCGCGCATCCCGATGCGTCTCGCGATGCGTCCGTGGCCTGCGTTTTTCTTGGATTCCGAGCAGTCTGCGGAATCCGTTTGCTCTGTCGGCACCTATCCTGTCGGCGTGCGTCGCGCGCCGCGCCTTATGCCTGCTATGCGCTGCGCTCATATTCGTCGCTTCTTCCGTCGATCGCAAGAATGTAGTTGCGCGCCTGTGGCGCGTTGCGAATATGCTTCGTCTCCTGCATGATTTGCATGCAATCGTTGGAGCGGAAATGAAATTCCTGCATGAGCATGCAGATGATTTCGGAAACCAACGATTCGCTTTCGGGGGTGCAGTTCAATGCGAGATCGCATGCGGTGCGAACAGGCGTGGTCACGATGATCGGACCGACTTTGATGGTGTGTTCGTTTGGTGCGAGACGGTTGAAAACGTTGATTTTACGGCCGTAACGTAGCGCTCGATAGTGGGCTTTCGCGATAATGTCGATGGATTCGGGGAAGGTGCCGCCTAGCCAAACCCATGCGGCGGTGCGTGAACATGCCACGGACCGGCTCGGCAGCAATGTCGCGATGATGCAGGACCGCCCGTACAACGTGTCCGAATCGTGGCATGAATAGGCGTTCGCGCTGTCGAGCTTGCACAGCGCGCCGGATGAGGCCAGCAGGTTCAGGCACATCGGGCCCGGAAGGTCATCGTTGCCCAGAAGGGGTGGTGGAGTGTCCATGACGGTACCGTAGCGGATTCGAATTCCGTTGCGCCACCAGCCCCCGAAAATCTGTGGATATGTGGAAAATGATTGTTACGTAATGCAACAATGTGGATAGATCGGCAGATATGCAAATTATGATGCAAACTATTTCAAACGATTGAAATCGATGATCGCACGTCCATCCTCCAATAAAAATCCAACTACCGAAATACATGGAAAATGCGGGATATGGCGCTTTGTATAATCGGGCACCATGAGTCATATTTTGGTGAATGTTGCTTGGCCGTATGCTAACGGCCCCCGTCATATCGGTCACGTCGCCGGATTCGGCGTGCCCTCCGACGTATACGCGCGCTACGAGCGCATGAAGGGCAATGACGTGCTGATGGTGTCTGGCACCGACGAGCACGGCACCCCGATCCTGGTGGAAGCCGACAAGGAAGGCGTCAGCGCACAGGAGCTCGCCAACCGTTACAACCGTGTGATCGCCAAGGATCTGTGCGATCTCGGCCTGAGCTACGACCTGTTCACCCGCACCACCACCGGCAATCACGAGCAGGTGGTGCAGGAACTGTTCAAGCAGTGCCTCGCCAACGGCTACATTTATAAGGGCACCCAGAAGGTCGCCATCTCGCCGTCCACCGGCCGCACCCTGCCTGACCGTTACATCGAAGGCACCTGCCCGATCTGCGGTGCCGACGGTGCCCGCGGCGACCAGTGCGACGCCTGCGGCAACGAACTCGACCCGGACGAGCTCATCAATCCCGTTTCCAAAATCAACGGCGAAACCCCGCGCTTTGAGGAAACCGAACACTTCTTCCTCGACCTGCCGGCGCTCGCCGAAGCCAATCTCGCATGGCTGAAGACCCGCGAAGGCTGGCGTACCAACGTCATCAACTTCTCCATCGGCCTGTTCAAGGAAGTCAAGCCGCGTGCCATCACGCGTGACATCGACTGGGGCATTCCCGTTCCGGTTGCCGGCTGGATCGACAATCCGAACAAGAAGCTGTACGTGTGGTTCGACGCGGTGATCGGCTACTTGTCGGCATCCATCGAATGGGCTCGCCGCAAGGGCGATCCGGAAGCATGGCGCGCATGGTGGAATGATCCGGAAACCCCGGGCTACTACTTCATGGGCAAAGACAACATCACGTTCCACTCCCAGATCTGGCCGTCCGAAATGCTCGGCTACAACGGTCAGGGCTCCAAGGGCGGCGAAACCGGCAAGCTCGGTCCGCTGAACATGCCGGAGCAGGTCGTGGCTTCCGAATTCATGACCATGGAAGGCAAGAAGTTCTCGTCTTCGCGTGGCATCGTCATTTATGTGAAGGACATTCTCGCCCGCTACCCTGTGGATGCCGTGCGCTACTACATTTCCGTGGCCGGTCCGGAAAGCTCCGATTCCGACTTCACATGGGCTGAGTTCGTGCGCCACAACAACGAGGAGCTTGCCGCTTCCTGGGGCAACCTCGTCAACCGTGTGGCCAATCTGATGAACAAGAACTTCGGTGAGATTCCGGCGCTCGATGAGAGCGAAATGACCGATGAGGATCGCGCTCTGCTGAGCGAAACCAAGGCCGCGTTCGACACGGTCGGTTCGCTGATCGAGAACCATCGCCAGAAGAACGCGCTGAGTGAAGCCATGCGCGTGGTCGGCGACATCAACAAGTACATTTCCGCCACCGAACCGTGGAAGATCAAGGACAATCCGGCTCGCCTCGGCACCGTGCTGCACGTTGCCGCCCAGGCCGTGTCCGACGCGAACCACCTGCTGGCCCCGTTCCTGCCGCATTCCGCGCAGAAGGTGTGGGAGGCTCTCGGCGGCACAGGCACGTTCTCGCCGTTGCCGCGCTTGGAAGAGGTCGAGGATCTCGACAAGCCGGGCTTCATGTATCCGATCATCACCGGCGACTACAAGCTGGGCGAAACCGTGCATCCGTGGGCTTCCGAGCCGATCGTGGCCGGCACTGCAGTGCCGAAGCCGCATCCGATTTTCGCGAAGATTCCGCCGGAGGCCGTCGAAGAGGAGCTCGCTCGCTTCGATTCGGAGCTGAAGGCTCGTCGTGAGGCCGAGGCGGCCCGTCTTGCCGCCGAAAAGGCCAAGCTGGAAGGCTGATTCGCTGATTCACCTGGGGATTCGGCTTGATTTGGCCTGATTTGCCGCTAAGGTGAGTTGTTCTGATTGCCGGTGCAAGGAATTACGAAGTTCTTGCACCGGCTTTTTATATCTGATTTTGCAAATCCGACTTGTAAATCTAATGTGCAATATTCGACTTTCTATATACGATTTTACAAATCTATAGTGCAATCCGGATTGAATCGATTTCAAAATCCGTAACAATCGCTATTTCTCTTTGCCATTCCTCTCGTTACAATGGGGAAGTTGAGGGAAATGCGATGCTGCAGGGAGGCTCTTATGTTGGACGTCAAGCGAGTGCTGAAAGCCGCGCCTACGAAAATGCGTTCCCAAGAGCCGCTGCAGCAGTTGTGGACGCCTTGGGGCGAACAGATCGCCGGCGAATGGCTGTCTTCCAACGACGCCCACAAGGCGTTCTGCCCTGCAAAAGACGGCGAACGCAAACTGGAAAACGGCCGCACGCCAATCCTGAACGAGCATCCGCGCCCAACCATGGTGCGCGGCAATCACACCATGCTCAACGGATTCTGGGATTACGCGATCGTATCCATTCCCGAAAGCGGCAACGGCTCGAAATGGCGCAAATCCGCGGCTGTGCTCACCCGTGACGAAGCGGTGCAGGCAGTGAAGGAAGCGGCCATCCCCGAAACGTTCGACGGCAAGATTTTGGTGCCGTTCTCCCCGGAATCCGCGCTTTCCGGCGTGCATCAGACGATTTACCCAGACAATATGATCTGGTATCGCACGGTGGTGCATCCCGTGACGCTTGGGGGAGGGGAAGCGGTTCGGCAGATCGGCGATGCGAACCGCTTGATGCTGCATTTCGAAGCGGTCGATTACGTGTGCGCCTGCTTTATCAACGGGCAGTTTGCAGGGATGCATGTCGGGGGATATTTGCCGTTTGACGTCGATATTTCGGCATTCGTCGATCCCGATGATGCTTTCGAGATTGCGTTGTGCGTGTACGATCCGAACGATTCGGGTACGCAAATGCGCGGCAAGCAGAAAATCGAGCGCGAGGGGATTTGGTACACCGCGCAAAGCGGCATTTGGCAGAGCGTGTGGATGGAGATCGTGCCGGAAGCGTACGTGCAGACGCTTACGCTGAAGGGCGCCGCCGACGGCAGATTGTTTATTCGCGCGGAAATCGGCGGAGACAAGCCGAATGCCAAACTGCATATCGTCGTAGCCGATCCCGCGGACGGCACGATCGTCGCGGACGAATTGCTGCCGGCTGGCATGCGCAAGGTGCGCACGGAAATCGCAACGCGGGCCGAACACTTGTGGTCGCCGAACGATCCGTATTTGTATGACGTGACGGCGACGCTGGAATTTGGTGCGGCGAAATCGCAGGGAAAGCAGGAAAAGCTGCAGCAAGAATCGCAGGAAATTCAAGAGAAACCCGCGAAATCGCAGGAAAAGCAAGATATTGTGCGCTCGTATTGCGCGTTCCGCACGGTTGAGATTAAGCCTGATTTGAAGGGTATCGCGCGCTTCCATCTCAATGGCAAGCCGGTGTTCCTCAAGGGTGTGCTCGACCAGGGCTATTGGCCGGACGGCCTGCTGACCGCGCCGAGTGATGAAGCGCTGGTGCATGACATAATCGCCATGAAGGAATCCGGCTTTACTATGCTGCGCAAGCATATCAAAATCGAGTCGGCGCGCTGGTACTACCATTGTGACCGC